>JBDIAG010000069.1:0-11421 GCA_039812305.1 Actinomycetales bacterium
CTGGGGTGGGCCGGGCACCGTCCCCGGCGCCGAATGGCCGCGATCCGCGCTGAACGGTTGCGCAACGACGTACACAACGCTGCGATTGGGCACGCAATGTCACCGCTCGCGGGTTGTCGACCCGCTGGAGTCGCCCTGCGTGCTGGCGGGGAAGGGTCAAGCGGCACAAGCAGGGCGAACCGACGTGCCGGAATGGCGACGGGGCACCTGGCATGGTCGCGGCGCCCCGAGACGCTGGGCCACCCGGACCGGCGCCGGCCGGCACGGCGCTGGCCGACCCGGCGCTGATCGACACGGCGCCGGTTGGCACCGCGCTGGCTGACACGGCGCCGGTCGGCACGGGGCTGGTCGGCACGGCGCCAGTCGACACGGCGCCAGTCGACACGGCGCCAGTCAACACGGGGCTGGTCGGCACGGCGCCGGTCGGCACGGCGCTGGCTGGCACGGCGCCAGTCGACACGGGGCTGGTCGGCACGGCGCTGATCGGCCCGGCGCCGGCTGACCCGGCGCTGGCTGGCTCGGTGGTCCGACGGGCATGGCCGCGATCGGTACCGACGGGCCGCCTTCGGGACCCAAAGGTCACATTGCACACCACGAATGGCCGCGGTAAGTACCGAAAGGACACGCCAAGCGTTACCACTGGGTACCCACCGTTGCCATTCGCGAGGCGAACGCCAATCCACAGCCGGACCGTGCCCCCTGCAGCCGGCCCGTACCCCCGCAAACAGGCTGTACCCCCGCGGACCGACCGTACCCCTGCGGACCGACCGTGCCCCCGCAGCCGGACAGTGCCCCCGCGGACGGACCCAGGCCGCTGATACCTCCGCAGCCGGGGCCCCACAGGGTGGGCATCCAGTAAGCGATCGGGCATCCGGGTAGAGGCCAAGCATCCACCTGGAAGCCGAACAGCCACGCATCGCCGGATGCCCGGCCATTAACTGGATGCCCAGCCATTTAACTGGATGCCCAGCCTTTAACCGGATGCCCAGCCCCGCACCCGAGAACTAGAGCCCCTCTCGCGCGGAGTATTTCTGTCGCGAGGCAACGTAACTGCTCCACTCGGGAGCGAATCCGGGCTCCCGAGGGTCACTCCTCGAACTTGTAGCCCAGTCCGCGCACGGTGAGCAGGTGCACCGGGTGCTTGGGCTGCATCTCCACCTTGCCCCGCAGCCGCTTGACGTGGACGTCCAGGGTCTTCGTGTCGCCCACGTAGTCGGCGCCCCAGACCCGCTCGATCAGCTGGCTGCGGGTGAGCACCCGGCCGGCGTTGCGGACGAGCATCTCCAGCAGCTCGAACTCCTTCAGCGGAAAGGCCACCTGCTCGCCACGCACCGTCACCACGTGCCGTTCGGTGTCGATCCGCACCGGGCCGACCTCGACCACCGGCTTGACGAGCACCTGTTCCTCGACGGTGCCCCGGCGGCGCAGGACGGCGCGGATCCGGGCGACCAGCTCGCGGCTGGAGTAAGGCTTGGTGACGTAGTCGTCGGCGCCGATCTCCAGGCCCACGACCTTGTCGATCTCGGCGTCCTTGGCGGTCAGCATGATCACCGGCACGTTCGACTTCGACCGCAGGATCCGGCAGACCTCGGTGCCGGAGAGCCCGGGCAGCATCAGGTCCAGCAACACCAGATCCGCCCCGTTGCGGTCGAACTCCGCCAGCGCGACGTTCCCGTCCGCCGCCACCGACACCTCGAAACCCTCCCGGGAGAGAAGGTACGACAGCGGATCCGAGAACGACTCCTCGTCCTCCACCACGAGCACTTTCATCAGGCTGAAGCCTTCCTCGTCGGGCGGGCCGCGCGCAGCGCCGCCATCCGGTGTTGCGGCCGCTGTTCCTCGGCGCGCCCGCGGGGCTCGCTCCGGTCAGCCGGCGCGGCGGGCAGCCGCAACGTGAACGTCGAACCACGACCGAGCTCGGAGGCCACCGCCACCTCGCCGCCGTGGTTGGCGACGATGTGCTTGACGATGGACAGCCCGAGGCCGGTGCCCCCGGTGGCACGGGAACGAGCCTTGTCGACCCGGTAGAAGCGCTCGAAGATCCGCTCCCGTTCGGTTGCCGAGATGCCGATCCCCTCGTCCGCGACCGAGATCTCGACGAAGTTCTCCGCCCGCCGGACGCCGATGCCGATCCGGGTGCCCTCGTCGGAGTAGTGCACCGCGTTGTCGACCAGGTTGCCGACGGCGGTGACCAGCAACCCACGCTCCCCGAACACCTGGATGCCGCGGGCGCCACCGCGTTCCACGGTGATGCTCTTGGCCTCGGCGGCCAGCCGGCAGCGGTCGATCGCCTCGGAGAGCACGTCGTCCACGGCGACCAGCTCCGGTTCGCTGAGCCCGGTCGCCGCCTGCAGCTTGGACAGGTCGATGATCTCCTGCACGAGCAGGTTGAGGCGGGTCGATTCCTTCTCGATCATGGACGCGAATCTCGCCACCGCCTCCGGATCGTCGGCGGCCGGCACCAGGGCCTCGGCCAGCAGCGAGATCGCCCCCACCGGCGTCTTCAGCTCGTGGGAGACGTTGGCGGCGAAGTCGCGCCGCACCTCCTCGACGCGGTGCGCCTCGGTGTGGTCCTCGGCCAGCACCAGCACGTGCAACGGCCCGAGCGGCACCACCCGGATTCCCAGCAGCAGGCTCGGCCCGGCGAGGCCGCGGACGAACTCGAGCTCGCGCTCGTCCACCAGCCCGGTCTGACGGACCGACCGGACGATGCTGGCGACCGTCTCGTCCAACTTGCCCTCGCGCACCAGCCCGAGCGCGAAGGCGGCCGCGGTCGCCTTCACGACCCGGTTGGCGGTATCCAGGACGACGACGGCGGACGAGAGCGCCGCCAGCACCTCGGCGGCGCCTTGGGGCAGATCGTCGTCCCAGGAGGGCACCGACTCGTACGACAGCAGGCTCAACTGGCTACAGGCGTAGGCGAAGAGAGCCACTCCCACAACCAGGCAGGCCAAGCCCGCGCTGAGGATCACGACCTCGAACGGCACACCACCCACTCTAGGTCGGCGGGGTTCCGCTACGGTGGGACAGACAAACTAAACCGGACGCCATGGCACGGCTTCGACGAATGTTCATCTGAGGGACATCTGCCGAAGCCGTGCCGTCACGTCAGCGCCCCTGGTTGGCCACTGCCGAGATGGCCGCCGCGGCGGCATCCGGGTCGAGGTAGGTGCCCGGGCCCTCCGGCTTGAAGTCGTCGTCGAGCTTGTACAGCAGCGGGATCCCGGTGGGGATGTTGAGGCCGGCGATGTCGTCGTCGGAGATGCCGTCCAGGTGCTTGACGAGCGCGCGCAGCGAGTTGCCGTGCGCGGCCAGCAGCACGACCTTGCCCGCCTGCAGGTCGGGGATGATGTCCGACTCCCAGTACGGCAGCATCCGCACGCCGACGTCCTTGAGGCACTCGGTCAGCGGCATCTCGTCGCCGAGGTCGGCGTAGCGGGGGTCGGCGTCCTGGCTGAACTCCGAGCCCTTCTCGATCGGCGGCGGCGGGACGTCGTAGGAGCGGCGCCAGAGCATGAACTGCTCCTCGCCGAACTCCTCCAGGGTCTGCTTCTTGTTCTTGCCCTGCAGGGCGCCGTAGTGGCGCTCGTTCAGGCGCCAGGTGCGCTTGACCGGGATCCACAGCCGGTCAGCGGTGTCCAGCGCGAGGTTCGCCGTCACGATCGCGCGCCGCTGCAGCGAGGTGTGCACGACGTCGGGGAGGACGCCGGCCTCCTTCATCAGGACGCCGCCGCGGCTGGCCTCGTCCCGACCCTTGTCGGAAAGGGCAACATCGACCCAACCGGTGAAGAGGTTCTTCGCGTTCCATTCGCTCTCGCCATGGCGGAGCAGCACCAGGGTGTACGTCATGGCGTCACCCTAGTGGGTTTATTCCTCCAGGAGGTGCTTGAAGGCATCCAGGTTCCGAGTGGAAAGCCCGCGCGACACCCGCCAGGCATACTCGTTCCGAACGGCCTCGGCGAAGCCGAGCGAGATGATCTCGTTGAACGAGCGATCCGCCACGTCCAGCGTCTCCCCGAGCAGGTCGTCGAAGGCCTGCGTGGACAGGCCGGTCACCGGCAGCCGGCCCTGCACGTAGATGTCGCCGAGCCGGTCGATCGCGAAGGCGACCATCCGCAGCCGGGCGTTGCGCTGCAGCAGCCAGCGGTAGACCCGCTCGTGGTTCTCCTCGGGGTTGCGGCAGACGAAGGCGGAGACTTCCACCGAACGGGAGCCGGTCAGGACCGAGATCGGCACGTGCAACCGGGTCGACCCGGGCAGTTGGACGACCGTCTCGCCCGGACGCGTGCCCGGGTCCACCTTCACCTGCACGGGCTTCCCATGCGCGCCGGGGACGGGCTCGAGCCCGGCCAGCTCGGCCAGCCGCTCCTCGGCCAGCCGGGCGGCGCGCTCGGCATCGGTCTGCGGCTCGCTGCGTTCGTCCTGCGGTTCGGTCTGCGGCTGATCCAGCGGGTGTTTCGTCATCGGGCCGCCTCCAGTCTGGCCAGGCGTTCCATCCGGGCGCCCGAGTACACGTTGAGCATGGCGTCGACACAGGCGTCCCAGCCGAACCGGGCCGCCTGCTGGAGAGCGCCGCGGCCGAGTTCGGCGCGGCGGACGCGGTCGTCGAGCAGTCTGGCCAGCACCTGCGCCCAGTGCTCCGGATGGTGGCCGGTGACCAGTGCCCCGCTGCGCCCGTCGGCGACCGCGACCGAGAGTCCACCGACGTCCGCGGCCACCACCGGCACCCCGCAGGCGAGGGCCTCGATCGCGACCAGCCCGAAGGACTCGCTCCGACTGGGCACGACGACCAGATCGGCGGCGCGATAGTGGTCCGCCAGCTCCGCCCGCGACATCGGCGGCCGGAAACGAACGACGTCCTCGACCCCGGGCACGTGGACCAGGCCGAGCGAGGCGGCCAGGTCGACCAGCGCGGTCGGCCGATCCAGTCCGCTGCCGCTCGGCCCGCCGATCAGCACGACGGCGAGGCGACCGCGCAGCGCGGGATCGTGACGCAGCATCTCCGCCGTCGCGCGGATCAGCACGTCCGGCCCCTTCAAGGGTTGGATCCGGCCGGCGAAGAGCAGCACTTGGGCATCGGGGGCGAGGCCGAGGCGGGTCCGCAGCGCACCGCGCGCGTCCGGATCGATCGGCGAGAAGAGCCCGAGGTCGACGCCCGGGTGTACGACCTCCACGACGTCCGAATCCGCGCCGTACAACTCGATCAGCTCGCGAGCCTCGGTCTCGGTGTTGGCGATCAGCCGGTCGGCGGCGGCCACCACCTGCTCCTCGCCGATCTCCCGGCCGGGTGGCTCGGGGGTGTCCCCCTCGGCCAGCAAGGCGTTCTTCACCTTGGCCATCGTGTGCATCGAGTGAACGAGGGGAACGTTCCAGCGGTCCGCCACCAGCCAGCCCACCTGCCCGGACAGCCAGTAGTGCGAGTGGACGATGTCGTACCAGGGCTGGGCGTTGACCGGGCCCGGACGTCGTGGCCCACCGAAGGAGTTGAACGCCTCGGCCCGCATCACGCCCGCGGTGAAGGCACACAGCTGCCCGGGCAGATCGTGCTTGGAGAGGCCCGACAACGGCCCGGCGAGCACGTGCCGCACGTAGACGCCGTCGGTCAGTTGGACGACCTCGTCCACATCCGAGCGTCGGGACGAGGTGGCCCGGGTGAAGATCTCCACCTCGATCCCGCGGCGGGCCAGGCCCTTCGACAGCTCCACCACGTAGACGTTCATCCCGCCGGCATCGCCGGTGCCCGGTTGCTCCAACGGCGAGGTGTGCACGGACAGCATGGCCACCCGGCGGGGCATCGGCACCAAGGACACATCCCGACGCTAACTCACCCGTGGCCGGGTCCGGTCGAGGGGTCGCAACACGACCTCGGACGGGGTTTGTGACGGCGCGTCGTGACTCCTCGACTGCGGTAGCGTCTGGACGATGAAGCCGGTCGGTGCCACGACCCGCGGCACCACGGCACCCAACCGGTTGCGCCGGATCGACCGCTGGCTGGCGTCCCCGAGGATCGCCCGCGGCCTGCGCCGGGCGGTCGACCCGCTCGTCGTGGATCTCGGATTCGGCGCCTCTCCGGTGACGACGATCGAGCTGGCCCGACGACTGCGCGCGGTGCGGGCCGACGTCGAGGTGATCGGCATCGAGATCGACGCCGAGCGGGTGGCCGACGCCCGCCGGCTCGGCGCCACGCTCGGGGCAGGGGTGGCGTTCCACCGGGGCGGATTCGAGCTCGGGCCCCTGGCCGGCCGGCGGCCACTGATCGTGCGGGCGGCCAACGTCTGGCGCCAGTACCCCGTCGAGGACGTCGCCTCCGGCTGGGCCGAGGTGACCGGACGGCTCGCTCCGGAAGGACTTCTGGTCGACGCGACCTGCGACGAGATCGGCCGCCTGGCCGCGTGGCTCACCCTTCCCGCTCGCACCGGGAGCGGCGGCGCGCCGGAGCCCGAGTCCCTGACCATCTCGCTGCGGCTGGCGGGACTGCAGCAACCGTCCGTGGTGGCCGAGCGGCTACCGAAGACGCTGATCCACCGCAACGCGCCGGGCGAGCGGGTGCACGGCTACCTGCAGGCCTTGGACGACGCCTGGCGACGCACCGCTCCTTTGTCGAGTTTCGGTGCGAGGCAACGCTTCTGCGAGTCCTGCCGCCTCCTGCGCGCCGACGGCTGGCCGCTCCTCGACGGCCCGGGACGCTGGCGCCTGGGCGAGATCAGCATCGCCTGGACGGCCGTCGCCCCGTAGTGCCACGAGGGGATGCAGGCGACGCCGCCCAGTTGGGCCGAGCACCGCCCGGACGGCCGTTGCCTCGTGAGTGTCGACGAGTGGATGCAGGCGACGCCGCCCAATTGGGCCGAGCACCGCCCGGACGGCCGTCGCCTCGTAGTTCCACGAGGGGATGCAGGCGACGCCGCCCAGTTGGGCCGAGCACCGCCCGGACGGCCGTCGACCTGGGAGTGCCGCCGGGAGTGCTACCGGAAAGCCGCCGGGAGTGCCACTGGGAGAGCCATTGGAGCCCGCCCCCCCGGGAGGCGGTCGCCCGCATCGTGGCCGTGTGAGGTCGCGCGAACCGACCCGGCTCCAGGTCGAGTGGTGAGTCAAGTGGTGCGTCGAGTGGCGACGTGTGGGTCCCGGTGGCCACTCAGCGTTCCGGCGTCGTCGCGTTCCGATCGGTGTGACCAGTTGCTCGATCGACCAGGTGTTCGCGCGTTGACCGGTTGTCGGCCGAGCAGCCAGCGATCGCCGGCCGCTCGACGCATAGGTGGTCAACGTGCGCACAGCTGGCCGATCGGCACGGTGAGCCGGGCGCGCGGACCGGCCAAACCCGACGGCTACGGGCGACCCCAGGCCTCTCATGGCACCGAAACTCGGCCTAATGCTCTTATTCGGACATCACTGTGGTGGAGGCGATGGAGATCCGCTTCTGGCAGTGCTCCGCCAGGCGCGGCAGTGCCGCAGACCTCCAGGGCCGCCTCGCGTCTCGCGTCTCGGCCCGGCCCTAACGACCGGCCGAGCCCTCGGGGCCCGTCCACTCCCACAGGTTCGCGAAGAGGTCCGCCTGTTCGACCGCGTCGTCGAGTGCGTGGTGGGTGTGCGGCCGGTCGGAGAGCAGTCCTCGTGGCATCGATCGCTTGGTGGCCTTGCCGATCCGCACCCGGGCGCAGACCAGGTACATCGTCTTCAGGTCGAGCACGCCGGAGAAGCCGAAAGGCGCCAGCCCCGGCGCGAACCGTCCCAGATAGGCCGACACCCACGGCCAGTCGTACGACGCCGGGTAGGCGACCAGAACCGGGCGTCCGCCGTCCGCCGCCTGCTCCACCCACCGGGCGAACCGGGTCATCGCCTGCTCGGGTGGCTCGCCCTCGGTCGCCAGCCGATCACGGTCGAGCCCGGACACCGCGAGCGCCTCGGGGACGAACTCGTCGCCGACGGGCCGGAGCTCGGCGTAGAAGGTCCGCGCCGTCGGGTCAGCACGGACGAAGCGCCGGCCGTCGTAGGTCGCCGCGACGCACGCTCCCAGCGACAGCATCGAATGCACGAGTGGCACCGGTCCGTCGGCCTCCACGTCGACCGAGAAATAGACGTCCTCGCCCGCGGCCATGCCAACTCCTAGCTGATGCCACCGTCAGTCGGCGGCGTGTCGGGATAGCCGCAGACCGTCACCGTCGCCCCGGTGACGATGAACTCGGCTTTGGTCAGACGGACATCCTACGGAACCGCCGGCGGAACCCGACTGTCCTTTTTCGGCTGGTGCGGCGGCCTGGGACCGTCTGGAAACCACCACCCGAGGATGCCGCCCGGCCCGTCCAGAACCTACGACCGGAGGATTGCGAGTCCCCCGCTCTCGACCGGTGCGCCCAGCCCGACCCCCCGCTCTCGGCCGGTGCACCCGGCCCGAACACCCCACTCTCGGCCGGTGCGCGCAGCCGAACCTCCCGGCCGCGCCCAGCCGAACCCACCTAGCCGGATGTTCGCGCGGCAACCGGTTATCGGCCGAGCAACCGGCGATCGCTGGTTGCTCGGCACGCAACTGGTTGCTCAGCGCATACCCGGTTCAATGAGGCGCGCGGCGCGAGCCGAGCTCGGCGAATAGGCGCGCTCGGAGCGTCAGCCGGCCTCGCGCGGGGGACGTTTGGTTCGGCTCGTCTTGAACCCACCCTTGATCGCATAGGCATTGGCAAGGGCGAAGAGGACGGCCAGAGGCAGCGACCAGATGACGCCGTACCGCTGGGCGACGCCCATCGCCATGAGGAACGCAATGAATCCCACCGCCCACACACCGAGCCGGAGCACCATCGCACTACCCCTACCAGCGGCCGTAGGGCCCGTCGCCCCGGCCGGAGCCGGTGATCGCGATGAGCGCCGGACGGACCTTGACCAGGTACACCCCGGCCACGACCACGGCGACGAGGTTGAGGATGTTGAGCGGGCTGAGGAAGTTCGGCAGCGAGACGAGCCCCACCGCGGTGGCGGCCCCGAGCAGCGCCAGCCACAACGTCTTGGTCTGGTTGCCCGACGCGGGGAAGGCATCCGGCCGGCGGCGCACGGCGTCGACCAGCGAGAACGCCTGCAGGCCGAGCATCACCAGGCTCAGGACCCAGTAGATCCCGTACTGCGCCAGCGCCAACGTCTCCATCGTCCAATTCTACGGGGTCCGGCGGGCGGGCCCTGCCGAGGCGGGTTGGACGTCGCCCGAGTGGTGGCCTTCGGCGACACTCTCGACGACGATCTGGCGCGCCGGGACCGCACCGTCCTGGCGGGCGGCCGCGTCCTCCCCGGATGGCTGGCCACACCCCGGAAACCACCCGGCTGACTCGATGGCCGGGGACCATGGCCCACCCGAGCGGGGTCGTGGTTACCCCGCGTCGGCACCAACCTCAGAGGTCGATGACGATTGTCATCGGGCCGTCGTTGGTCAGCTCGACGGCCATGTCGGCGCCGAATCGGCCGGTGGCCACCGGCAGTCCACCGGCGGCCAGGCTGTCGGCGACCCGCTGCACCAGCGGTTCGGCGACGTCTCCCGGCGCGGCCACTCCCCACGACGGCCGGCGGCCTTTGCCGAGGTCCGCGTAGAGCGTGAACTGGCTGACCACGAGGACGGGCGCCCCGACGTCCGAGGCGGACCGCTCGCCCGCCAGGATGCGCAGGCCGGCGATCTTGGTCGCCAGCTTGTCAGCGAGCGCCGGGGTATCGCTGTGAGTGACCCCGACCAGCGCGAGCAATCCCTGACCGCTAGGGTTGTCGGCTCCGTCGATGGCTCCCACGACGTCACCGGCCACGACGACGCGAGCCTGCCGCACCCGCTGCACGACCGCCCTCACGAGGTGGCCACCGCACCGGCTCCGGCGGTGCCCGCCCGATCGAGACCCACCGCGACCTCCACCGTTCCCACCGGCCGCCCGTGCCCGAGCACCGGCACGTGGCCGATCTCGTCCAGCACCGGATGCACCACCCCGATCCGGGCCAGCACCGCCGACATCACCACCGGCCGCGGCCGCTGGGAACCGTCCAGCACCTTCAGCGCGACGCCGCGACCGTCGGGCAGGCCGACGGCGTAGACACCCTCGGCACCGTCCTTGGCGACCACACCCGGCAGAGCGGCCATCAGCCGGGTCACGTCCCGCCCCTCGCCGCCGACCATCTCCGAGTGGCGATTCATCGAGCGGGCCACCGTGACCAGCACCGGGTCGGACGACGACGCGATCCGGCCGAAGGCTCGGGCCAGCCCCGCCAGAGTGCAGGAGAACAGCGGGGCTCCGCAGCCGTCGACGGTCTGCACCTCGGGCTCGTCGCCGGTCAGGTCGGCAATCGTCTCCCGAATCCGCAGCTGCAGTGGATGCGACGGCTCCAGGTAGGTCTCGGTCGGCCAGCCGGCCTCGACACAGGTCGCCAGCATCGCCGCGTGCTTGCCCGAGCAGTTCTGCGCCACCGACTCCCGACCGCGGCCGGCCCGCAGCCAGGACGCCAGGGCGTCGTCCCCGATCGGCAGGTCCGGTGTGTTCTGCAACTGGGCCGCGTCCAGCCCGGCCCGCTCCAGGATCCTGGCGACGCCGGCCAGATGCCGCTCCTCGCCGTTGTGGCTGGCGCAGGCCAGGGCGACCAGGTCGTCCGGCAGATCGAGCCCGCTGCGCAGCATGGCGACGGTCTGCAGAGGCTTCAGGGACGACCGGGCGAAGATCACCGCGTCGCCGTCCCCCGCCACGACGTCGTAGGAGCCCTCCGCGCCCACGGCCACCACGTGACCGCTGTGCACGGACTCGACCATCCCGCCTCGCCGCACCCGGGCGAGCACCGTGGCTGACATCGCGTTCCCTCCAGCCGGAATCAGCCGGAAGTGACCCGCTCACTTCGGCCCAACGCACGATACGTGAAGCCGGCCGCACGCCAGGCCGGGCCGTCCAGTGCGTTGCGACCGTCCAGCACGATCTTGCCGCGCATGAGGGAGCCGACCCGCACCGGGTCCAGCGCGAGGTATTCGGGCCATTCGGTCAGCAACAGCACGACGTCCGCGCCGGTGACCGCTTCCTCGGCGCTGCCCGCGTAGTTGAGATCCGGCCAGAGGCGCCGCGCGTTCTCGACGGCCTGCGGATCGGTGATCACCACGTCCGCGCCCTGCAGCCGCAGCTGGGCCGCCACGTTCAGCGCCGGACTGTCCCGGATGTCGTCGCTGTTCGGCTTGAAGGCGGCACCGAGCACGGCGACCCGCTTGCCGATCACGCTGCCGTCGCAGGACTGCCGGGTCAGATCGACCATCTTCGAGCGACGCCGCATGTTGATGGCGTCCACCTCGCGCAGGAACGTCAGGGCCTGGTCGGCGCCGAGTTCGCCGGCGCGCGCCATGAACGCCCGGATGTCCTTGGGCAGGCAGCCGCCGCCGAAGCCGAGACCGGCGTTCAGGAACTGCCGGCCGATCCGGGCGTCGTGCCCGAT
>JBDIAG010000070.1:0-11417 GCA_039812305.1 Actinomycetales bacterium
GGCGCCGACTGGGCACCGCCACGGCCGGCGACGGATTTCGGAGCCACCGAACCGGCCGCCGGCCGCGACGGCACGACATCGGTGGGCTCGACCAGCCGGCGGTCGCCGGCGGCCAGCTTCACCAGGATCGGATGAGCGGCCGAGGAGACGCGCGTGGTCGTCGGCTTGATGCCGGCGGCACGAGCCAGCTGCGTGACCTCGCGAACCTGCTCGGTGGTCATCAGGGTGATGACCGTGCCCGAGTTCCCCGCCCGGGCGGTGCGACCGGACCGGTGCAGGTAGGCCTTGTGATCGGCGGGCGGGTCCGCGTGGATCACCAGGGCCACGTCGTCGACGTGGATGCCACGGGCGGCGATGTCGGTGGCGACGAGCGCCGCCGCACGCCCGGAGTGGAAGTCGTCGAGGTTGCGGGTCCGGGCGTTCTGGCTCAGGTTGCCGTGCATCTCGACCGTCGTCACCCCGGCGCGGTTGAGCTGCCGGGTCAACGCCTTGGCCCCGTGCTTGGTGCGGGTGAAGACCACCGTGCGCCCGGGAGCACTGGTCAGGTCGACCAGGACGGGGAGACGATCGGCGCGCTCCACCTGCAGGAGATGGTGGGACATCGTGCCGACCGGGGACTGGGCCGAGTCGGCCTCGTGCACGGCCGGCCGGCTGAGGAACTGACGCACCAGCGTGTCGATGGCGCCGTCGAGAGTGGCCGAGAACAGCATCCGCTGTCCGCCGGCCGGGGTCTGACCCAGCAACCGCCGCACCCCGGGGAGGAATCCCAGGTCGGCCATGTGGTCCGCCTCGTCGATGACGGTGATCTCCACGCGGCTCAGCGAGCAGTGGCCCTGGCCGATCAGGTCCTCCAACCGGCCGGGGCAGGCCACGACGATGTCGACGCCGCGCCGGATCGCCGTCACCTGCTGATGCTGGCTGACCCCGCCGAAGACCGTGCGGGAGGTGAGACCCGCGGCGGCGGCCAGCGGCTGCAGCGCGGCGTCGATCTGGGACGCGAGCTCACGGGTGGGGGCCAGGATCATCGCCCGGGGCGAGCCGGACCGGGGCCGCTGCCCGCCCGACAGACGCGAGACGAGGGGCAGCAGGAACGCCAGGGTCTTGCCGGAGCCGGTGCGGCCGCGGCCGAGCACGTCGCGCCCGGCGAGGGCGTCAGGCAGAGTGGCCAGCTGGATCGGGGTGGGGGTGTCGATGTCGAGGCGGGCGAGAACGTCGGCCAGGCTCTTGCTCAGGCCGAGTTGGGTGAACGAAGACAAAGAAAGAAATCGCCATCTGTGCGGTTGTCCCGCCGACAACCTGAACCCGAAAGACTCGAGCCGGTTACGCGCTGAGTCGGGCCGATCGCGGCCGCGGACACTGGTGGCGCGGACAACTCGCGGCAGGAACACGACGAGCTGATATCCCCACTGTAGCTGGCGATCGGTCCGGTCCGCGACTCCATCTCCGGTCAGTGTGACGTGACAGCCAGTTCGTCGTAACCGGTATCGGGGTCGACCGGGCGGGAGAAGGTGACGTCGTCGAGGATCCCGACGACGAGCTCGGCCGTCGTGTAGACCGGACTGCCGGAGCCGAGATGTCCGCCGATCGTGCGCCCCGTCCCGTCGCTGACCGAAGCATGCAGATGGCACCCGTCCGGGCTCAGAGTGCCGACGAGCGACACGATCTCGAAAGGGCCTGCCAACCGGACGAAGTCCGGCTGGTCGGCCATCCGCAGGGTGACGGCGCTGAGGCTGCCCACACAGGTCAGCACAGCGGCCGCGGACAGCGAGTGCGCCGCGACCAGGCCCTCGATCTCGTCGTGGAGATCCTGCGCCGGACGCAGTCGGAAGTGGGCGGACTCGGATGCCAGTGCTTCTGGGACGCGTCCGGTAAATGACTCAGGTGGGTTCTGATACGCCCGGGGTATGGAGGAAATTGAGCGGCATTTCCTGGCCGATGAGTAGTGGGCTCGGGTGGCGGCGGCGCTGCCGCCCGAGCGCACCTAGTGGATGGTGCGGGCGACGGTGACGAACTCGCTGATGCGGCACCGTGATGCCCAGGGGCACGAACGGTGCAGCAGGTCGACGACTTGTTGCAGCCGGATAAGCGCCCGGCAGCCGGATAAGCGCCAGGCATCCAGGTAACGGCTCAACGGCCGGAAATCGCCGGATGCCCGGGCCGTTAACCGGATGCCCGGCTGTCAGCCGGATGCTGGAGACCGGAGACGTGCTGCCGCAGGAGCCCCGGCCTCGGTCCGGATGCCCCGGCCCTCAATCGGCTGCCGGCACCCGCCCCGGGGGCGGCGAAACGCCCGTCCTGTGCCCGACAGGCGCTGCGATCGGCGCCGCCAGCCACACCCCCGCAACGACGAGCGGCAACGATAGACACCCAGAGGTCACCTGGCAGACACACGAACGCGACCATTCGACACCGACCGCGACCCCGCGCAGACGTCCCCGGCCGTGACCACTCACCAAGCACGCCGATATCGGACGGCGCACGTCTCCGCACCCACCGACGGCCCGCCCTCACCAGCGACGCCGCCAGAAACCCACCCACAGCGTTCTAAGAAACCCACCCACAGCGTTCTACGGGACACGCCCCAGTCACCTGCCCCGATAGGGCGCGACATCGTGAATGAAACCGCCGGTTCGGGGTAGGCAGAGCAGATGTCGTCCAGGTCGATCGCCACGCTCAGAACCGCCACGAGGACGGGTGGGCCGCTCCGATGAAGGTCGCAATCGTGGGCGCGAGCGGCAATGCCGGCACCGCTCTGCTCAGGGTGCTCCAGGCCGACGATCGGATCGAGCAGATCGTCGGGATCGCCCGGCGACTGCCGGACCCGACGGCCGATCCCTACCGGCGGGCTCGGTGGGAGCAGGTGGACATCGCCAGCCCGGTCACCGGCGAGAACGGCGAGGACCTCGTGGTCGACCGGCTCGCCGCCGCCGTCGCGGGCGCGGACGCGGTGGTGCATCTCGCCTGGCTGATTCAACCCAACCGGCATCGCGAGGTGATGCGCCGGGCGAACGTGGACGGTACCCGGCGGGTGGTGGCCGCCTGTCGGCGAGCGGGGGTCGGACGCCTGATCGTCGCGTCCTCGGTCGGCGCCTACTCCGCGGTCGACGACGATGTGCCGCGCGACGAGTCCTGGCCCACACACGGAATCCCCTCGTCCCACTACTCGGCGGACAAGGCCGCCCAGGAGAGCGTGCTGGACGAGGCCGAGGCCGCGGGCCTGGCCGTCGCCCGGGTCCGGCCGGCGCTGGTCTTCGACGCCGACGCCGGAGCCGAGATCACCCGGCTGTTCCTGGGAGCGCTCGTGCCCGCCGCGCTGCTGCGGCCCGGCGCCCTGCCGCTGCTGCCGGTGCCCGCCGGGTTACGGCTCCAGGTCGTGCACGGGGCGGATCTCGCCGACGCCTACCGCCGGATCATCCTGCGCCGCGCGACGGGTGCCTTCAACATCGCCGGGGAACCGGTGCTGCGCGGCCGCGACCTCGCCGAGGCGATGGCGCACGGGCGGATGGTGGAGCTGCCGGCCGCGGCGTTGCGGCCGATGGTCTCCCTGGCCTGGCGGGGACATGCGGTCGCCGCGGACCCCGGGTGGCTCGACATGGCGATGGGCGCACCGGTGATGGACACCGCCCGAGCCCGCGAGGAACTCGGCTGGCGACCCCTGCATGGCGCGAAGGAGACTCTGCGCGAAGTGCTCTCAGCGATGGCGGACGGTAGCGGCACGGGCAGCGCGCCGATGCGTCCACGGCGGAACTGGCCTGAGGACCAGGCGCCGCCCGGGGCGGTGACTCCCGACGGGACGATCCGTCCGACGCCCGGATCCGCCGCGCACCGGGTGCCGGCGGATCTCCAGCGCGACATCCTCGGGCTCTACCTCTCCGACCACCTGACCGGAGCGACGGCCGGAGTGGAGCGTTGCGAACGGATGGCACGGGTCTACGCCGGAACGGAACTCGGCCCCGGCCTGGCCGGGCTGGCCACCGAGATCCGGGTCGAACGCGAGTTCCTGCGTGAGCTGATCGAAACCTTGGAGCTGCGGCAGCGGCCCTACCGGCAGGCGGCCGCCTGGATGGCGGAGCGCGCCGGACGGCTGAAGACCAACGATCGCCTCGGCGGGTCGCCGATGACGCCGCTGCTCGAGATCGAGCTGATGCGCAGTGCCGTGGCCGGGAAGCTCGGCGGCTGGCAGACCCTGACCCACCTGGCGCCGACACTCGGCCTACCGCCGGAACTGTTCGCCGCCCTCGCCGAACGGGCCCGCGCCCACGCCGCCACACTCGAGGATCTGCACGCGACGGTGGCGTCGGAGGCGTTCTCCGCCGTCCGGTGACCGTCGATGACGGCGTCGGGGCGGACGTGCCGCGAGTCACCCCGGCCTGCCGGAGGCTCGGACCCGGCGACGGGCCGGTCATCCCTCCGGAGGAGAATCGACCGACTGGCGGCGGAGTACGTACCGATCTGACGGGCGGGAGCGATGGCGGACGACAGGGAGATCGTCGGACAACGGAACGACCCCGAGATGCCGCGGTATGCGGGGATCTCGACGTTCGCACTGCTGCCTCGCATCGAGGATGTCGGCCGGGCCGACATCGCGGTGCTGGGCCTCCCCTTCGATGCCGGCACCAGCTTCCGGCCGGGAGCGCGATTCGGGCCGGCCTACATCAGGGAGCACTCCCGCCAGCTGCATCCCTATCACCAGATCCACGACGCGTACCCCTTCCGGGATCTTCAGGTCGCCGATGCGGGCGACGTCGGCGTCGGTCCGTACGACATCCCACGCGCGGTGGAGCGGATCCACGCTCACGCTCGCGAGCTGGTCGACGCGGAGACCCGGATCGTCGCGCTCGGCGGCGACCACACCGTTGCCCTGCCGCTGCTGCGGGCCGCCGCCGCCCGGTACGGGCCGTTGGCGGTGCTCCACTTCGACGCGCACCTCGACACCTGGGACGTGCTCCACGGCGCCTCGATCTGGCACGGCTCGCCTTTCCGCCGGGCCGCCGAGGAGGGCCTGCTCGACCTCGCGCGCTGTCAGCACGTCGGCATCCGCGGTGGCGTCTACGACCCCGGCGAACTCGAGGACGACCGGCGTGCCGGGTTCAGCCTGATCCGCAGCGAGGAGTTCGTCAGCGCGCCGGTCCCGGCCCTCGCGGAGCGGGTCCGCGAGCGCCTGGGCTCCGGACCGGTCTACGTGTCGATCGACATCGACGTGCTCGATCCCGCCTTCGCGCCGGGGACCGGCACGCCGGAGGTCGCCGGCATCAGCACCCGGGAGATGTTCACCCTGCTCCGGCTACTGCGCGGGCTACGGATCGTCGGAGCCGACGTCGTCGAGGTCTCACCCGCCTACGACCACGCGGGGATTACCGGACTCGCCGCCGCGCACACGGCGTGGGAGCTGATCACGCTGATGGGACTCCACCGGTAGTCCCGACGGGCTGCTCGTCGTGGGGCCGGTGGCGTGGGGCGGGTCCGCGAGTGGCCGGTCAGCCGAGTTCGTCGACGAGTTCGACGGAGAGCTTGCCGACGGCGACGATCGGCGCCACCCGGCCTTCCTCGAGCTGGTACTGGCAGCCGACGATGCCGAGTGCCCCGGCGGCGACGGCGTCGCTGATCACCCGGGAGCTGCGCATGAGGGCGTTGATCGTCGTGGTGAGGTGGCGGCGCCCGACGGCGTCCGGGTCGATCGCGTCCAGGTCGACATACGGCGTCTCGCGGCGCTCGCTGAACCATTCCTGCTGGACGGCGGGCTGGATGCGCTCGAGCTCGCGTCTGATCGCCGGCGTCAACTCGTCCGGGGTCGCGGTGGACTGTTTGATCGCCGCGGCCACCGCGCCGCAGGAGCAGTGCGCGAGAACGACGATCACCGCGACGCCGAGCTCCGCCACGGCGAACTCCATGGTGGCGGTGGTGTTCTCGTTCGCGATCTGCCCGATGTTGCGGACGACGAAGAGGTCACCGAGCCCGCAGTCGAAGAGGATCTCCGCCGCCACCCGGGAATCGGAGCAGCCGAGGAACGCCGCGTCGGGCGCCTGGCTGCCGGACAGTTCGCTGCGGCGTGTCGCGCTCTGCTGGGGGTGGAGCAGCGTGCCGTCCATGAATCGGGCATTGCCCTGCGCGAGAACGTCCCATGCTTCCTGCGGAGTCACCCGGGGTACGGTCATCCGTGGATCCCTTCCGGTCGAGATTCCGTCCAGCGTAAGGGGTACCGGCCCGGCATCCGGTTGGCGGCCCGACGACCGGTCGGCGGCGCGGCATCCGGTTGGCGGCCCGACGACCGGAGATCGCCGGCTGTTCCGCACGCAAACCGGATGCTCGGCCTTCAGCCGGCCGGATCAGGCCAGGTCGGGCGGATCTCAGACCAGTCGGGCGCGTCGGGCGGCTTCAGACCGGGTCAGGTGGAGTCGGGCCGGCTTCGGGCGGGGCAGGCGAGCCCGGCGGGGCTGCTCCCCCGCCGTACCTGTGCAGGACGACGGCGGCGATCCCGGTGGTGATGGGCACAGCGGCGATGAGCCCGAGTGTGGCCACCACGCTGCGCACGATCTCCTGGGCGACGAACTGGCTGGTCATCACCTGGTTCAGCGACGAGTGATAGGCGACGGTGAGGATGAGCAGCGGCAGGGAGGCGCCGGCGTAGGCCAGGACGATGGTGTTGACCACCGAGGCGATGTGCGAGCGTCCGACCCGGCTGGCCGCGCGATACAGCCGAGCCGGCCCGTATTGCGGATTGGCCTGGGCCAGCTCTCCGACCGTGACCGCCTGGGTCACCGTGATGTCGTCCAGGATTCCGAGCGAGCCGATGATGATGCCCGCCATCAGCAGGCCGGCCATGTCGATGTGGTGGGTCGTCTCGACCGTCAGGGCGGCGTCGTCGGTGACCCCGGTGAGGTGCAGACCGGTCACGGCCAGCGTGGCGAGCACGCCGGTGAGAGTGAAGCTGGCGAGCGTGCCGATGACGGCGACCGTCGTGGACAGGGCGACGCCATGCGTCGCGTAGAGCACGGTGAGCATGATCGCCGCCGACCCCACGATGGCGATGAGTAGTGGCGACTCACCAGCCAGGATCGCCGGCACGATGAAGAAGAGGAGCACGACGAAGGTCACGGCGAGTCCGACCAGCGCGGTCAGCCCACGCCAGCGCCCGAAGGCGATCAACGCCAGCGAGAACGCGATCGCCAGCAGCCACAGCCCGTTCTCGCGTTGATGGTCGACGATCGTGACCTCGCCCGCGACCGGGTACTGACTGCTCATCAGCACGACGTCGTCGCCTTCGTGGACGACCGGGGCGCCCGGCCCCATCAGGAGCTCCGCCACCAGGCTGGAGCCGTCCCCCAGCCGGACGGTGGCAGTGCCGCAGCCGTTGACCGCCCCGGCGTTCTCCTCCGGGCAGTCCTGCGTTTGCAGGGAGACGATCCGCCCGTCGAGATCCCTTCCGGCATAGCCGCTGTCGGTGCGGGGCAGCTGCGGGGGCCAGAGCCAGACCAATGCCAGGACGGTGACCAGGGCAAGGGGTGCCATGAGCGCCAGGGCCACCAGGCGGGTGCGCCGCGATTCGCCGGCTACGTGTGCGTGATGTGACATGCGGATGTGCTCCGGTCGGCCGTCCGGAATGGCTCCTGACGCGATCGATAACGGCTCTCGTTCGGTGATCGCGCGTCAGCCTATCCACATCCGGGTGGACGCCAGCCGTCCACGAGCCTGCCGGAGCGGGAGGACGCGAGTCGACCCGGTCCACCCGGCCGTCGGACGGCTACTTGCTCTCGATGGTGTACCCGGCCTCGCTGGCCGTCGCGTTCCGACGCAGCGCCGCCCACGCGGTGGCGTCCAGCCCGAGGACGTCGTCGAGGTAGGCCGAGATGGCGTCCGCGACGAGTGCGACGCGGGCCGGATCCTCGTCGCTGGTCTCGGCGACCATCTCACCGGCGACGCCGCCGAGCGTGTGTTCCCCCTCGGCGATGACGAGCAGGCTCTTCGGCGCGGGGCTCAGGTGGTAGGCGTCGGTGAACCAGTCCGGTCCGCGGGTGGACATCGCCGAGCGGTCCTGGCCGCCGGCGATGACGAGGGCCGGGGTGCTCATGGTGGAGTAGTCCGGCCGCATGAACGGCAGGTGCTCGACGGCGAACGGCGTCAGGGACTCACCGGTTCCGGTTGCCGCGATGAGCGCGCCGGCCGTCACCGCGGCATGCGCGAAGTCCTCACCCGGATTGCCGTCGGCGTCGAACACGCGCGCCCCGAGGAGCGTGCCGACGGTCTGGGCACCCCAGGAGTGTCCGACCGCGGCGACACGATCGAGATCGGCCCGGGCGTCCAGCCCTCCCGCATCGGCCAGGACGTGACCGAGGTTGTCGAGGATCGCGCGCAGGTCGGCGATGCGGACCCGCCAGATGCTCGCGAAGCGCGGGTCGTCGAAGCCGATGCCGTTGCGCCGGGAGTCCAGGTGGGTGGGCTGCACGACGACGAATCCGGCTGCGGCCCAGCGGTCGACGAGCGGTTCGTATCCGTCCAGCGACCACGCGTTGCCGTGCGAGAAGACGATGACCGGGAGGTTCTGCCCGGTGGCCGGGGCAGTGACCTTGACCTGCAGGTCCAGGCCGCGCCCATGGGTGGGGACGGTGACGGGTTTGACGGCGACGATCTGCCGTCCGAGGTGGTGCGAGGGCATGGTGATGCCGCCTTCTCTCCGGAGTGGGTCCTTGCCATACTTGACGGAACGTCGTTCCGCCAAGTTAGCGGAACATTGTTCCGCGAGCAAGGAGGCCGGCGTGGCGGATTCGATCGGCGCACGACAAGCAGCAATGGAGCGCAATCGGCAGGCCCTGCTGGCGGCGGCGGCGGCCGTGTTCGTCGAGCAGGGCGTGCAGGCGCCCGTGCGCGAGATCGCGGGCCGGGCCGGCGTGGGTCTCGGCACCGTCTACCGGCATTTCCCGAACCGGGCCGAGCTGGTCACCGCCGTGTACCGGCACCAGGTCGACGAGTGCGCGGCTCTGGCCGCGCAACTGCTCGAAGAGTCCATCGCCCCCACCGTCGCCCTGGCTCGATGGGTCGACGCATTCGCCGAGTTCCTCGTCACCAAGCACGGGCTCGGAGCCGCCCTGCAATCCGAGGACCCCAGCCTGCACACCTTGATGTTGGACACGCTCGTTCCCGCCTGCGCGTCACTGATCGACGCGGGGGTGGCCGCCGGCGAGCTCGACCCCCGAGTGACGGCGTACACCCTGATGCGCGCGATCGGGAATCTGTGCATTCTCGGCGGCGACTACGGTCGCTCCGAGGCGCGGGAGATGGTCGCCCGTCTGCTCGCCGGCTGCCGCGCCTCCGCCGCGGAGGACGCGGCGAGGTCCGAGAACGTGTCGACGTCCGAGGACGTGCCGAAACGCTGAGGGCGTGCGGCGAGAGCTTTTCAGCGACAGTCGTTCTCGGGATCGATGGCGTCGATGATCTTTCGCCCGATGTTGCGCAGAGCGACGATCTCGTCAGGCGCGAGCACGTCGACCAGCAGGCGACGGACCTCTCGGACGTGACCGGGCGCGGTGGCCACGACCTTTGCGTAGCCCGCATCCGTCAGCGTGGCGTTGGTCCGCCTGCCCCCACCGGGCAGTTGCCGCCGGGTGAGGTAGCCGGCCCGTTCGAGACGCTTGGCGGAGTGGGACAGCCGGGACAACGACGCCGAGGCGAATCTCGCGATGTCGGTCATCTGCAGGGTGCGATCGGGCTGCTCGGAGAGCACCGCCAGCACCATGTACTCGAACAGGCCGAGGTCGGCGTCCCGCTGCAGTTGGGCGTCCAGGGCCGCGGGCAGCCGGACGGTCAGGGCCGACACCGCGAGCCACGCGGCGCGTTCGTCGGCGCTGAGCCACGGAACGTCACCGTCGTCTGCGCTCCGGCCATCGATCGCCACCCGGCCAGCGTACGCTACTTGACGATTAAAGTTGCCTGGCCTACCGTTCTTGTTGAATCATCAAGTTGCCTAAGTTGCTGAGAGAAGACATGAACATCGCACTGTGGATCGTCGCCGTCCTGCTGGCGGGGGTGTTCCTGATGGCCGGCGCCATGAAGGCGACCCGTCCGAAAGAGAAACTCGCGCCGTCCCTTCCGTGGGTCGAGGACTTCTCGGCCGGCACCGTCCGGTTCATCGGCGTCGTCGAGGTCCTCGGTGCGATCGGGCTGATCCTGCCGGCCGCGCTGGGGATCGTCCCGATCCTGACGCCGCTGGCCGCGGCGGGACTGGCCATCACCATGGTGCTGGCGGCGATCGTCCACGTCCGTCGCGGGGAGACCCGGAACATCGGCGTGAACGTCGTGCTGTTCGCGCTCGCGGTCTTCGTGGCCGTGATGCGGTTCGGACCGCAGGCCTTCTGAGTGAGCACCGACATGGACGACCCGTTCAACCCCGCCCGACCGGCTGGGGCCTATGACGACCTGCTCGCCGAGGTGCTGCCGCAGGCGCGTGCCCAGCGCCGCTGGGAGCCGGCGGACGGTCCGCTGCCGACCCTGTTCGTCAGTCACGGCGCACCGCCGACCTTGGACGACGCCCGGTGGCTGCGCGACCTGTTCGCCTGGGGGATGTCGCTGCCCAAACCACGGGCGATCGTCATCGTCTCGGCGCACTGGGAGAACGCACCGCTGGCCGTCTCCGGCACGGCCGAAGGCACGCCGCTGTACTACGACTTCGGCGGGTTCCACCCGCGCTACTACACCCTGCGATACCCGACTCCGGACGCAACAGCCGCCGCCCGTCGGGTCGTCGGCGCGCTGGGCAGCACCACACCGGTGCATCAGTGGGCCGACCGCGGACTCGATCACGGCGCGTTCATCCCGCTGATGGCGATGTTCCCAGCCGCAGATGTGCCGGTCGTGCAGTTGAGCATGCCGAGCCTCGACCCGGTGGCCCTGCTGACGCTGGGCCGGCGGCTGCGTCAGCTACGCGACGAGGGCATCCTCGTCATCGGCTCGGGCTTCATGACGCACAGCTTCGCCGTCCTGCGTGACCCGTCGCTGCGCGGGCACCTGCGCGATTTCGATCGATGGGCGGCCGAGGCGCTCGGCGCCGGCGACGTGGACGCCCTGATCGACTACCGGCGCAAGGCTCCCGCAGCCGGACTGGCCCATCCGACGGCGGACCATTTCGTCCCCCTCCTGCTTACCCTCGGCGCCAGTGATTCCATCACCTCGACCGGGCGGGAGCCAGTGCTCACCTGAGCCAGCAGCCCGGTGGCGATCATGGCCAGCTGCGGGGCGAAGTCGGCGACGCGCTCGGGCGTGAAGCAGCGATCCACCACTACGCGGTAGGCCCGGTGCTCACGGCCATCCATCCCGTTGGGCACCGCCACATGCGCCGACACCCGGCTGCTGAACGTCACCGGGTCGCACACCGCCGCCAGCGCGTCGGCGTGGCGCAGGACCGACCAGCCCAAGCGCTGGCTGTG
>JBDIAG010000071.1:0-11406 GCA_039812305.1 Actinomycetales bacterium
CCGCGGAGATGCCCTGCGACAGGCCCTCGGTGACGAGGGTGCCCTGCCCAGCGTCGACCCCGACCGTCTGGCCGGTCCGTTCGCACACATCGTCGTGGACGAGGCCCAGGAGCTCACCGACGCGGAATGGCAGATGTTGCTGCTGCGCTGCCCTTCCCGGAGCCTGACGATCGTCGGGGACCGGGCCCAGGCCCGGCACGGGTTCACCGAGTCCTGGCGGGACCGTCTGACGCGGGTCGGGCTGGCCGAGATCAGCCTGGCTTCGCTCACCGTCAACTACCGGACCCCCGCCGAGGTCATGGCCGAGGCGGAGCCGGTGATCCGGGCCGCGCTGCCGGACGCGAATGTCCCCACCTCCATCCGCAGCAACGGCCTACCGGTCGTCCACGGATCCAGCGCGGACCTCAATGCCGTCGTCGATGGCTGGCTGGCCACTCATCCGGACGGAATCGCCTGTGTCGTGGGTGAGCCCACGTTCCCCGCCTCTTCCCGGGTCCGCTCGCTCACGCCGGAGCTGGCGAAGGGCCTCGAATTCGATCTCGTCGTCCTCGTCGACCCGGACACATTCGGAACGGGCATTGAAGGAGCAGTCGACCGCTACGTGGCGATGACCCGCGCCACCCAACAGCTCGTCATTCTCACCAGCCCCGACCGATAGTCGCCGAGCATCGTTAGCATGCTCGCCATGCCGATGCTCGAGGTTCCTGGTTCGTTCACCATGCTCGTCCCGGACGGCTGGAGCGCGACCGAGAACGAGGGCACCTACGAACTGACGAAGACCGGAACCGACGGAGAAGTTCACATCTCGGTCTTCGACCGGGACGGATCGCGACTGGGAGACGACGAGGCGGCCGAACTCGTGCGGCAGTTCACCGAAGGGACCATCGTCAAACCCAGACGCGGCCTGTTCGGCCGCCGATAGGCTGCGCCGGCCTCCAGTCGCGGGTGTCCGTTCTTGGGCGGGCCCTCAGAGCGGTCGGCCGATGGCGACTCTCCTCATTCCCAGATCCTCCGGAGGAGTCTCGGAAGGATCGACGACGGCTGCGTCCCGGTCAGTCTCGCCCGCACTCGGAGGGGGCGGCTCGGCGCTTCTCGGCCTGACCAGCACGATCGCGGTCAGCATCAGTCCACCACCCACCACGACGGGCACGGTGACCGACTCGTGCAGGACGACCACCGCGAGCAGAGTCGCGGTCAAGGGTTCAATGAGCAGGAGAATCATCGCGGTGGTCGAGGAGAGGCCGGTGTGCAGTCCGGCGTAGAAGGAGAGATAGGCGATCACGGTCTGGAACACGACCAGGAACGCGACGGCGGCCCACGCAGGTGGCGTCATCGTGGCGAAGTGGAATCCGGTGAGAAGACCCAGGGGCGCCGAAAGCAATCCGGCCACGGTCAGTGAGGTGGCGATCAGCGTCGCCGGGGTCAGCCCGGCCACGGCGCGCCGATTGATGACGGAGGACGCGGCGAAGGCGAGACCCGAGATCACCGCAAGTCCGATGCCGAGAAGCAGATCGGTGCTCCCGCCGGCCACGCTGCGGGGATTGCTCACGAGGACAAGGCCGATCAAGGCGGCGAACAATGCGAGAACGGTGGTCGGAGCCGGCATTCGGCGGTCGTGCAAGGCCGTCCCGACGGCGACGGCTACCGGGGCGACGCCGAGAGTGACGACGGTCGCCACGGCCACGCCGACGAGCGAGACCGACTGGAAGTACCCGGTGCCGAAGACCGCCGTCAGCGCGCCGGCGGCCAGGATCTGGCGAGCTGACTCACCGGTGTGCTGTATCCGCCGAAGCTCACCCGTCAACGCCGTGAGCACCAGCATCAGCACACCACCGGCGAAGAGCCGCAGGGACGAGATCGCCGGCCACGACATCGCACTGTGCTCCGCGGCGATGGCACCGGCGACGCCACCCGTCCCCCACAACGCGGCGCCGAAGGCGACGAGGGCGAATCCGCGAGAGTGCGCCGGCAAGAATCGGCCACCGACAGCCGCGACCATGATGAACTCCGAACCTCCGTTGGCGCATGTGGTGCGGCAACTCTAGGGCGGCTGGCCTCCCGCTCCGCCAGGGGCACCATGCCGCTGTCGCGGAGACCCCGGTGCGAGTCGACTGCTCAGCGGTCCTCGTCGACGGTATCCATGGAGCGCAAGTGGGTGAGCAGTGCGTCCAACTGGCCTGTCTCAGCCCAACCGTTGATGGTCGTTGTCCCATCGATGTCGATGCGAACCTCCAGCCGGTCAGACTGCTCCGCCAAACGGTCACGCAAGTGTGCGTAGCGCGGTGTGAGGAAATGGAAGCGCTGATTCGTGGAACCCACCCAAGGCCGTTGCCGATCGGGTCTTGCCTGCTGGTACGGCCCATCGACCAAGAGATCCGTCGCGGCGAGCAATCGACGCGTCCCACCATCCTGCTTTGCCCGAGCTGTCAATCGTTCCAGGGTATATCCGGTGAAAGTCATCACGCTGAGCCCGGCATCGCGAACAAGCTCGGCGAAATGCGCTACCGGCTCAGCCTGCTCGAAGGGTTCGCCACCCAGAAGGGTCACTCCTTCGACCGAGTGAGGCTTGATCTGGGCGAGAAGCTGCGACGGGGACATCCGCACGCCTCCCTCCGATTGCCACAGCTGGGGATTGAAGCACCCCACACAGCCGATCGAACATCCTTGAAACCACACGGCGAACCGGCGCCCGGGACCTTCAGCGTGCGTGTCCGCTACGACGCGGGCCACCCGCAGCCCAGGTGGCTGAGGTGTAGCACTTCGCACAGTCCGCTCCTGCCTTGTCCCGGATGAACGATGCCGACGCTGGTTGGTCGGAATTCGGCCCGGTCAGAAATCGAGCAGCCGACCGCGGCTGCCCTCCGGAGGAGCCGTGGGGACCCGGACCACGAGGTGGTCGCGGATTCTGATCAGCTCATGAGGCTGCAACCCCAGCGTGAAGGCGAGGTCGTCAAGATCACGGAAGGGCCCACGGACCTGACGAGTCCCGACGATCCGTTCAGCAAGTTCAGGTCCCACCGCCTGCACGGCGGCGAGCTCCAGAGCTGACGCGGAGTTCACGTCCACTCCGATCGGCCCCTCTACCGTCCTCGGACCGACGGCGCCGGTGAGCGTGGCCGGCGGCACGCCGACGAAGGATCCTGTGTTGGAAGCCATACCGACCGGTTGAGGAGGCACATACCCGCTCGCGCCAGACGGCGACATCGGCCAACTACGACCGTCGACCTGCGAAAGGCCACCTTGTGGAGGCCCGGCGGGGTAGGTGCCTTGGGCAGGTCCGTACGGCCCATGCGGAACGCCGTGGAACTGCCCTTGCTGCCCACCGTCCCGAGCAGGTGCCGGCCCCGGCCACTGCGCCTGGTACCAGCTGCGTCGATGCGCGAGTTCGATCAGGTAGCGCCGATTCATGACGATGGACTGCAGAAAGGCACCGATGAAACATACCAGCAAGCTCACCGTGAAAACAGTCTCTCCGACAGAGTCCGTTCGATCTGACACCCACAGGCCGGCCACCATCAACACCAGGTACACCGCAGTCGAGATCCAGTACTTGGGACGTCGCAATTGCACGCCCGCAATGAAGAACCCCACCCAGCTCAATAACCCGAACGACACCAGGGGTAGCACGATCCACCATGAGTTCAGCAATCGCCAGGTTCTCGACGAGAGTCGTTCTTCGGGTGTACGCCCCGTTCCACCGTTCTTATTCTTCTCGAAGCTCATCTCGCACCTCATGACGTTGCGTCTCGCGTGCCACTTCGTGGTACTCCGGAGTAAAGGCGCTGCGCACTGTTTGCGCCCCGAGCAGGTCTTCCAAGAGCGGCAGATAATCCAGACAGTCGGGACCCTTCACTCCGACGGTGTGCGCCCTTATCGATCCGTCGGCAGCCACGCTGATCTCGACCCGCGGATGTGCCCGAGTCATCGAGCACCCTCCCGGATGGTGAGAGTCAAGGTCACGCTACGATCCTGTTCCACACGCTCGTCCTCCAATGCGAACCCTGCTTCCTCAGCATGGGCGCGCACTCGCCGGAGAACCTCCGACTGAACTCGCAACCCGTATGCCTTGTCCAGGTCGGCGATAAGCCGTTCGGCGGTGTCCGAGTCCGCAGATCCGTCGAAGTGAGCACTCCAAAGTCCGTTCGCATCGCGTGAGAACTGCGCTGTTATCTGGTCCCAGCGAACGCTCAAACCCAGCTCGTCGGCTTTCACGGCTGCCTCAGTGTCGGCCAGGGCCAGCTCGAGCAGTCCAATATCCGTCATCCGTGTTTCGACCGTGACGAAACGCTGGCCGTAGCCGGCGTCCGAGCGTTTGCGCAAAGCGACTGCAGCCGCTATTGCAGCCGGCACCAGGAGAATCTCCACGCTCATCAGAAGTCCACCGTCCTTCCGCCTCGAAGGAACTCTGGGCCATCGTCCGGCGGAGTTCCCTCACCGAGTTCAAGGTCGGCGAGAAACCGGTAACCAGCCCGGTCCTCGGGTGCCGTGGCCGCCACGGCGCGGTTCGCCGCCCAGGACCGAACGGCATCGATCTGCTCGCCCTGAGTCACGCTCAGCGGAACCATGGTGAGAAGCGCATGGAAGAGGTCGGCTTCGCTGACACCACGGTGCTCCGCGAAGGCGTCGTACATCGCGGCCACGATCGCCTGCTCGATCTCAGCACCCGAATACCCCTCGCTGGCCTCTGCCAACCGCCGGAGCAGGGGCGGTGTGACCTTGAGCATCAAGGCGGACTCGCCACGGAGCCGGTGGCCGAGATGAAGTGACCAGATATGTTCTCGTTCCGCCACCGTCGGTAGATCGACGAAGAAGATCTCGTCGAATCTGCCCTTGCGCAGAAATTCGGCTGGCACTCTGTCGACCCGATTTGCCGTGGCTATGACGAATACTGGAGAGGTCTTCTCCTGCATCCAGGTGAGAAATGATCCGAAGACTCGACCTGACGTACCAGAGTCCTGTGAGTCGGATGTCGACGCGAAACCCTTCTCGATTTCGTCTATCCACAACACGCACGGTGCCGTAGCCTGCGCCGCTTGAATCGCCTGCCGCAGATTCTGCTCGCTTGAGCCGACCAGCGACGAGAAGACCCTGCCGATGTCCAGTCGTAACAGCGGCAGGCCCCATGCTGCCGCCACCGCCTTGGCCGTCAAAGACTTTCCACACCCTGGAACCCCGGTGATGAGGATTCCCTTCGGTGCCGGCAGCCCGTAACGCGCCGCATCGCCGCGCCACGAACCGGCTCGCTTAGCCAGCCAACGCTTGAGGTTCTGCAGCCCGCCCACATCGGCGAGGCCTCGGTCAACCGACATGAACTCGAGGAGGCCGGATTGTCGAATGGTCTGGCGCTTCTCCTCCAGCACCACGCCGGCGTCCTCGGCCGTGAGCGTTCCCGAGTTGACCATAGCCCGAGCGAACGCATTCGTCGCTTCGGTCAACGTGAGGCCCAGCGCGGCCGCTACCAGCCGCTCTCGCCCGTCCTCATCCAACGACACCCGTACCCGCCCGGCAGCCGAGTTGGTATCGATCATCTGTTGCAGAGAAGCGCGAATCTCGTCCTTGCCGGGCAGCGTGAAGTCGACAATGGTGATGTCCTTCTGCAGTTCGGGCGGGATCCTCATCACCGGCGACACCAGGACGAGAACCCGCGCGGAAGCGCCGTGCTGGAACTGACTGGCGAGATTTCTGACCCACCTCGCGACCGCCGGCTCGGCGGGATGCTGGCCATCCCCCAGGAAGGGGTGAAGGTCCAGCATGACGAAGACGGCAGGCTCGTCCCGTTGAGACATCCAGGCCATTGCACGCTCGGGAACCGTCGTATGTGGCACCACGGCACCCTGCGGATCGACCAGACCATGTGTCAGGCGCCAGACCCAGACGGGACGCACGGTGCGAAGCCGGGACGGGTCGGACACGGTCGCACGAATCTCGGCCAGTACTCGATCTTCTTCGTAGGACTGCACGTACAGGACCGGAAAGCGAGCCGTGACAAGAGGTGTGAGAATGTCTCGAAACGACGCGCTCTCGACGTTGTTCATCACCTCTACCCGTCACTTTCACTCGACCCTTCCATCAACGTTAAGGCAAACCCCCTGGACCGTGCCGGCAAATGTGCAGATTGGGTCTCGCCCGCGGTGAGCCTATGCTCACAGCCATGATCAATGTCGGGGTCGCTCTGCTGCCCGAAGTCAATCCCGGTCAGGACGAGCGATGGGTCAGGCTGGAGGAGTACGGCTTCGCGCACGGCTGGTCGCTGGACCATCTGGCCTGGCGGGCGTTCGTCGACGAGCCGTGGCACGCGACCGTTCCCTGCCTGGCCGCGGCGGCGGTGCGCACCTCCACGCTCGGGCTGGGCATCTTCGTCGCCTCACCGAACTTCCGGCATCCGGTCCCGCTGGCCAAGGAACTCATGACCCTCGACGTCATGTCCGGCGGCCGCCTCCTGGTGGGCGTGGGGGCGGGCGGAATGGGCTACGACGCCGCCGTTCTCGGCGCCCGGCAGTACTCGCCGCGGGAACGGGCCGACCGGTTGCGGGAGTTCGTCACCCTGCTCGACCTGTTGCTGAGACAGCCGTCGACGACCTGGGCCGGCGACTGGTTCGAGGCCGTGGAGGCCCGGACGATCCCCGGGCCGGTGCAGGAACCCCGTCCTCCGCTCATCGTCGCCAGCAACGGTCCGCGCGGCATGCGGCTGGCGTTGCGCGCGGGTGGCGGATGGGCCACCAACGGCACGGTCGAGCCTCCGGGGGCCGGTGAAGGGGACGACGCCTGGTGGGCCGGAGTCGCCGAGGCGGTCGGCAAGCTGGAGAAGGCAGCCGGGCCCGAGGGCACTCCACCGGGCTTCCGCCGGGTTCTGGACATGGCCTTCGGGATGGGCGCACCTCGATCGCTCGAGCAGATCCGCGACCAGATCGGTCGGGCGGACGAACTCGGCTTCACCGACGTCGTCATCGCCTGGCCTCGTCCGGAAGAGCCCCTCCGGGGCTCCGAGGCCGTCCTGGCGCAACTGGGCTCGCTCCTGCGGGACGGCGCCGTTCCACGCTGAGGCGCCGGCGACGACGGCCGGCCCGCGGCCGGCGACGCCCGGTACGGTGACATGCTCGTCGGTGGCTGCCCGCCCGGGTCGACCCGCGGGCTCCGCGGCCGCCAGCCCGCCCGGTACGGTGACCGGGTGCGACGAGCGGAGAAGGCGGAACGGATCGGGGTCATCCTGGACGAGCTCTACCCGGAGCCGCCGATACCCCTCGACCATGTCAATCCCTACACCTTGCTGGTCGCGGTCGCGCTGTCCGCGCAGACCACCGACAAGAAGGTGAACCAGGTGACGCCGGCGCTCTTCGCGCTCGCCGACACCCCGGAGGCGATGTCCGCACTCGGCCCGGAGCGCATCCTCGAGCTGATCCGCGAGGTCGGGCTGGCACCCACGAAAGCCCGCAATGTCTGGACGGCCGCCGGTCAGATCGTCGACGCCGGTGGGGAGGTGCTGCCTGACTGGGAGTTCCTGGAGGGGCTGGCCGGGGTCGGACACAAGACCGCGAGCGTCGTGATGGCGCAGGCTTTCGGGATCCCGGCGTTCCCGGTCGACACCCACATCCACCGGCTGGCGCGCCGGTGGGGCCTCTCCGACGGCAGCAGCGTCGAACGGACCGAACAGGATCTGAAGCGCGTCTTCCCCCGAGACACCTGGACGCGCCGGCACCTGCAGATCATCTACTTCGGGCGGGAGTACTGCCCGGCCCAGCGGCACGACTTCGCGGGCTGCCCGATCTGCTCCTTCGCCGCCACCAAGAAGCAGGCCCTCCTGGAGGCCTCCGCCCGGCGTCGGACGACCGTGCGACCGGCCACCTCCGCACGGACGACCGTGCGGAGGTGAACCGGAGCCCGCTCAGCTGCGGGCCACCACGAGCACCGGGACCGGCGAATTCCGCAGGATCTTGGAGGCGTGCGAACCGAGGAAGAACCGGCTGACCGGAGAGGTGCTGGCACCGATGGCGAGCAGGTCGCCGTCGGACCATTCCACGGCCGTCAGCGCCTCCTCCCAGGTGCTCCCCGCGCCGATCACGATCTCCACCCGGCGCGGATCGACCTCCGCCCGGACCAGGGCCTCGCCGATGTCGGCGCGCACCTGTTCCATCCATTCGCCGATGACGAGATCCTCGACGTCAGCCTCGATGCTGCGCCCGCGGGCGCCGGACGGGCGGACGGCGAAGCAGGCGACCCGCAGCCGGATCCCCAGCCGGTCGGCCTGCCGGGCCGCCGCGGTGAGGAGTCCGCTGTCGTGGTCGCCCCGGCCGAAGCCGACCGTGACCCGGGCGACCCGATGTGCCTGGCCGTCACCGAACCCGATCGGCGCGAAGCAGACCGGTGTGTCCAGGCTGTGCAGGATCCGTTCGGCGACTCCACCCAGGGACACCCGTCCCACCAGGCCGCGGCGGGCCGAGCCGAGCACGATGAACGAGGCGGAATGCTGCTGAGCCACCTCGATCAGCCCGGAGGCGACGGACCGGGCCGACTCGATGACGTACTCGCCGTCCACGTCCGTCAGGACGGTGGTGCGTACGTGCTGCAGGGCGAGCCCGGCCGACTCCTCGCGGACGACCCGGTACTCCTCGTCCAGGCTGGGGTCGGGCGGCCAGGGAGTGGGTGTCACCGAGACGACCACAACGGGCTCGCCGGCCGAGCGAGCGAGCATGCCGCCGAGTCGTGCGGCGGCCTCGCCCTCGTCGCCCGGGGCGAGGCCGATCACGATTGACATGGTGTCTAGACCCCCATTGGGACGTTCTCGACGATCACGTGGGTGACCGGCAGGTTCGGGTAGCTCTCCCGGGCCCGATCGACGACGTCGTACCGCAGCCAGGCCGACTTGTCCTCAGTATGGGTACAGATGACCAGACGGTCCGGCTGGAAGGCGGTGACGGCGTCGGCCAGCGCCCGCAGCGGCCGATAGTCACCGAGCGCGCCATCCACCTCGAGATCGTGCGAGCGCAGCAGGTCCAGCGTGCGATCGAGCCGTTCCTGGGCGGCCTCGGCGGTGGCGTCCCAGAGATAGACCGCCCCGGCGTGCATCGCCTGGCCGGTGTCGATCGGGTTCGCCGGAACGCAGATGTGGTAGGCCGCCTTGCCCTCGGCGTCCATCGAGCGCAGCTCGGAGATGAGCTCGTCGCCTTCCACCGTCTCGTTGGCCAGCACCAGCACGCGGTGGGCGGGACCGGCCGGAACCGGCGCGCCTTCGACGTGCGGCCGGGTGCGCAGCCTCTTGGTGGCGACGAACACGATCAGCAGGACGCCCCAGGACAGCAGGCTCAGGATCAACTGCTCGCGGGTGTCGGCGTTGAAGGCCATCTGCACCAGCACGGCGCAGATCGCGACGATCACGAGGATCGACAGGCCCGGGTAGAGCCACATTTTGACCAGGAGCTTGTCCGGGTCGGTCTTACGGCGCAGGACGAACTGCGAGATCGCGATCAACAGGTAGACGAAGAGGATCACCGCGCCGGAGGAGTTCAGCAGGAACAGGAACACCGTGTCCGGCGAGATCGCGGCCGCGATGACGCAGAGGAAGCCGATGATGCTCGAGGTGAGGATGGCCGCCCGCGGCACGCCACCCTTGCTGACCTTCATCAGGGCGACCGGGGCCTCCCGGCGAGCGGCCAGGACGAAGAGCATCCGCGAGGCGGTGTAGAGGCCGGAGTTCAGGCAGGAGAGCACCGCGGTCAGCACCACGGCGTTCATGATGTGATCGGCGTAGGGAATCCCGAACAGCCGGAAGGCGGACACGTACGGCGAGGCAGCCAGATCTTCGGAGTTCCACGGCATGAGCACGGCGAGCAGGAAGATCGAGCCGACGAAGAACACCACGATCCGCATGATGATCGAGTTGGTCGCGCGGGCGATCGCCTTACCCGGGTCCGGGGATTCCGCCGCGGCGATGGTGGCGATCTCGGCGCCGACCATGGAGAAGATCACGACCACGACACCGCTGAAGATCGCGCCGCTGCCGTGGGGCATGAAGCCGCCGTGAGCGGTCAGGTTGCTGAAGTCCAGATCCCGACCGGGCCACAGGCCCAGGATGAAGAGACCGCCGAGGAGCAGGAACACCACGATGGCCGCGACCTTGATCCCGGCGAACCAGAACTCGAACTCGCCGAAGGACGACACCGAGAACAGGTTCGTCGCGGTCATCAGCAGCATGAGGAGCAGGGAGAGCAGCCACAGCGGTACGTCCGGGAGCCAGTACTGCATCACGCCGGCGCCGGCGACCGCCTCGAAGCCCACGACGATGACCCAGAAGTACCAGTAGAGCCACGCGGACGAGAATCCCGCCCAGCCGCCCAGCGCCGTGCGCGAGTAGTCGGCGAAGGAGCCGGTCGAGGGGCTGGCCACTGCCATCTCGCCCAGCATCCGCATGATCATGATGACGAGGCAGCCGGCCACGGCGTAGGTCAGGAAGGCACCCGGCCCGGTGTTCTGGATGACCACACCCGAGCCGACGAACAATCCGGCTCCGATCACGCCTCCCATCGCGATCATCGTGAGGTGCCGCTGTTTCAGGCCCTTCTTGAGCTCCGTCGGTGGTGCACCCATATCGTCCTCACTCTCGTGACACAGCCAACCCGCGGCTGTTCGACAACCTTCGACAGGCCACCTAGCAACATCCCTGGTACCGGAGGCACAGGGGCATCTTTCACCACCGGAGTTGTCCCGGTCCACGAGAGAATGGCCCGTGACTGAATCGTTGCGATCGTGCGGCGCCGAACGGCTTGGCCAGTGATTTGTCGCCGGTCGCGATCGGTTCAGTCGACGGGTGAGAGCAGCCGCTGGGCGGCATCGTGCAGCAGTCGGACGCGGAACTCCTGGCCGGCCGGGTCCGGCTCCTGCGTGGCGGCGGCGAGCATCAGCCCGTCGATGAGGCTGACCAGCAGGTGGACGATGTCCTCGACCGGGATGACCGCGGTGAACTCGCCGGCCGCGATCCCCTCGGCGATCGCCACCCGCATCGCCCGCCGCCAGGCATCCTGATTCATCTCGACCCCGGGGCGTAGCTCGGCGTGACGGGTGGCGGCGGCGCACGTCTCCAGCCAGACCACACACCGGTGCCGATCGTTGATCGAGCCTTCGAGGAGTGCGGTGAGCTTGGCCCGCGCTCCGACGGCGTCGCTGCCCAGCAGGCTCCACTGGTGGGCGCGGCGCTGGCTGGCGGCCAGCATCGTCTCGAGCAGCAGCTCGTCACGGGTCGTGAAGTAATGCTGGATCAGGCCGATCGACACGCCCGCCTGCTTGGCCACGTCACGCAACCGCAACGCATCGAACCCGTGGACGGCGACGAGTTCCTCGGCCGCCTCCATGATGGCAGCCCGGCGCTCCTCGACGAGAACGTCGCGGGTCAGTCCCGCGGGACGCTGCACCACG
>JBDIAG010000072.1:0-11318 GCA_039812305.1 Actinomycetales bacterium
AGCTCGGGTTGCGCGGGCTGGTCGAGTGGCTGACCATCGAGCGGGCCACCACCCTGCACTGCACGCCGGCGCTGCTGCGTTCGATCCTGGCCGATCTGCCGCCCGCGGGGAGCGTGCCCGGCAGCCTGCGCCGGTCCTCGCCGCTGGGCCAGTACCGTCTCATCACCACCTGCGGCGAACAGTCGTTCGGCAGTGACGTCACGCTCTTGCGCTCCTTCGCCGGGCCGGACACCGTCTTCATGAACTGGTCCGGGTCGTCCGAGACGGGCAACCTGGCGTTCTTCCGGATCTCCCCGGACGACGTGGTGCCCGACGGGCCGTTGCCCGCCGGTACCCCGGCACCGCACAAGACGGTGCGGATCCTCGACGACAACGGATCGCCCGTCCCCGACGGCGAGCCCGGCCTTCTTGAGGTCTCCTCGCCCTACCTGTTCACCTGCTACCTGGACGATGCCGAGCAGACGGCGTCGAAACTGAGCGTCCTCGAGGACGGCACGCGCGTCTTCCGGATGGGCGACCGGGCCCGGCTGGAGCCGTCCGGCGCGGTGCGGCTGCTCGGCCGCGGCGACTCGGCGGTGAAGATCCGCGGCTACCTGGTCGAGCCGTCCGAGGTGGAGGCGGCGCTGCGGTCGGTGACGGCGGTCGCCGACGCCACCGTGATCGCCGTTCCGGTGACGTCGACCGGCCAGGACGGCCCCGGCTACGTGCCGCCGGCCTTCCAGCTCGCCGCCTACGTCTCGCTGGATCCGGCGCATCCGGTGATCGCCACCGCGACCCTGCGTGCCGCGCTGCGCGAGCGACTGCCGGACTGGATGCAGCCGAACACGATCACGCTGGTGGCGAGGATCCCGCGCAACGAGCGGGGCAAGGTGGACACCTCCGCCCTGCCCACGCCGACCGTCTCCACGCCGTCGCAACTCGAGCGTCCGCGCGGCACGACGGAGGTCCAGCTGGCCGCGCTGTGGGCCCGTCTCGCCGAGGTCGAGGCGGTCGGCCGCGACCAGACCTTCATCGAGCTGGGCGCCGACTCCCTGGTGGTCGAGGCGATGCTCGCCGCGGCCAGCGACGACTTCGGCGTCGATCTGGTGACCTCGGATCTCTCCCAGCACGCGACCCTGGCCGCCTTCGCGACGCTCATCGAGCAGCGGGCGGAGGGCCGGGCACCGGTCTCCACGACGGGTCTCAGCCAGTTGCGTACCTGGACGCCGGCGTCGTCGCCCTCCGCGCCGACGGTCTTCTGCCTGGCCGGTGCCGGTGGTCACGGCAGCCTGTTCACGCAGGTGGCCGGGATGCTGGACGAGGTCGGCGCGGTGTACGCGATCCAGGCCCGCGGGCTCGAAGGCGGGCGGCCGGATCTGAGCATGGCCGCGATGGAACGCCGCATCCTCAAGCTGATCGACCAGACGGCGCCGTACGGTCCGGTCGTCCTCGTCGGCCACTCGCTGGGCGGGTTGCTGGCCACGACGATCGGGCGACGGCTCACCGAGAAGGGCCGGGACGTCCGCCTGGTGGCGGTGCTCGACGCCCTGCTGCCGCGCCGGGTGGTTCCCGGCGGCGCGGTCACCCAGATGTCCAAGGTCGCCGCGGCCTCGACCTCGGGGGCGGATCGCAAGTCGGCCCGGCGCACACTGTGGCGCAACCGGGCGATGGTGGCCCGGGCGGTGCTCGGCCATCAGTACCCGATCGGCGTGCACAAGCAGGTCTACTACGAGATCGGCGCCCGGCTCTGCCTGAACTACAAGCCGCTGCCGTTCGACGGGCCGAGCGTGCTGGTGGTCTCGCACGAGAACGAGGACCGGCCGGACTGGTGGGACCCGATCCTGCCCGACCTGCGTGACCGTCTCGTGCTGCCCTGCGACCACGTGGGCGTGCTCAAGCAGCCCTATGTGCAGCAGACCGCCGACGTGCTGAACGCGGTTCTGCGAGGCTGATGCCGGCCAGCGGGCTCCCCCGGGTCGACGTGGTCGCGGCTGAGCCGACCCGGGGAAACGATGCCCGTCGCACGGACCTGACGCGCGGGCTCAGGCGAGCCGCATACCCCGAGCAGGCCAATTCCTGGAATTGGCCTGCTCGGGGTGTTGCGGGCCGGGAACCGCTCGGCGGGTCCGTGGCCGACCCCGGCCGGGACACTTCGCCGGCCGGCAGTGACACTTCTCCGGCCGGCCGGTGCGCCGGGCGCAATCGGGAGATACTTCCCCGGTGACCGACGCTCCGGCTGCTGCCTCCCGCCGCGCTCCCACTCGCAACCGGTACACCTGGCTGGTCGTCGCGATCCTCGGCCCCGCTCTCGCCGCGGCCGTGCTGGTGATGGCGTTCACCTGGCCGTCCGGTGTGCACCAGGTGGCCCGGGACGCCGGTCTGGTCGACCCCGATGTCCAGTACCTCAACGCGGTCGTCGTCGGCACGCCGGTCCTGAAGCAGTGCGAGGGCACGATCGAGGACGTCCAGCCCGACGGCACCGTCCCGTCGTCGGTGGCCTGTCTGCACGTCAAGGCGCGGATCGCCGCCGGGGAGGAACAGGGCCGCGAGGTCGACATCATCGCTCCGGCCCGGACCCAGCCGGAGCAGGTGCCCGACGGCACCAAGATCATCGTCGAGCGATACCCGCCCAGCGACAGCCTGGACGAGACCTGGGCGTGGTCCGACTTCGAGCGGTCGATCCCCTTGGGCACCCTGGCGCTGGCCTTCGTCGTCGTCGCGGGCATCGTCGCCGGCTGGCGGGGGCTGCGGGCGGTGCTCGGTCTGGCGATCGCCGCCGTCGTGCTGTGGATGTACCTGGTGCCGGCCTTGTTGACCGGCCGGCCGGCCGTGCTGGCGGGGCTGGCCGCGTCCGTGCTGATCCTGACCGTGGTGGTCTACTTCGCCCACGGAGTGTCGATGAGATCCTCGACGGCACTGCTCGGCACCTTCGCCGGGCTGCTGCTGGTTCTGGGGATCGGCACGCTCGGCGCCGCCGCGTCGCGGCTCTCCTACGTCGCCACCGAGGACGACTACCGCCTGGCCAGCATGCTCGGCGACAACGGCGTCGCGACCCTGCACGGTGTCTTCCTGTGCGGTGTCGTGCTCGCCGGGCTCGGCGTGCTGAACGACGTCACGATCACCCAGGCGTCCGCGGTCTGGGAGTTGCGCGCCGCCGATCCCGCCGCCGGCTGGCGCGGACTGTTCACCGGCGGCATGAGAATCGGACGCGACCACATCGCGTCCACCATCTACACGATCGTGTTCGCCTACGCCGGAGCGTCGCTGCCGGTGCTCCTGCTGCTGCAGCTGTACGACCTGCCGGTGCTGCGCACGCTGACGGCGGGAGCCTTCGCCGAGGAGGTCGTCCGGACGCTGGCCGGCGCGATCGGACTGATCCTGGCCATCCCGTTCACCACCGCCATCGCGGCGTCGGTGGCCCTCGCCGGACCACCGCAGCGCGGCGGCGCCGGACATGTCCACGCCCACTGACAATCCTCCCGCGCCGGTCGAGAAGCACTAGCGTGGACGGATGAGCACCGTTGCCCGTCCGTCGCTGTCCGTTCTCGCCTCGACTCTGCTGGAGCTCCACCAGCCCGGTAACCCGGTCGTCCTGCCCACGGTCTGGGATGCCTGGTCGGCCAGGGTGGCGGTCAACGCCGGGTTCGCCGCCCTCACCGTCGGCAGCCACCCGCTGGCCGACTCGATCGGACGGGAGGACGGCGAAGGCCAGACGTTCGACGAGGTGATCACCCGGGTGCGTCAGATCACCGAGTCGGTCGACGTGCCGGTCTCGGTGGACGTCGAATCCGGCTACGGCCTGGACGCCACCAGTCTCGTCGGCGGTCTGCTGCACGCCGGCGCCGTCGGGTTGAACATCGAGGACACCGTGCACTCCGAGGGTGGACGGCTGCGCAGCGCGCAGGAGCACGCGGACCTGGTCGCGCGGCTGCGCGCCGCGGCGGACGCCTCCGGCGTGCACGTCGTGATCAACGCCCGAACCGACTGGTTCAAGGGGCAGCACGGAGAGTCCGCGCAACGGGTCGAGACCGCGATCGAGCGCCTCACCCGGTGCGCCGAGGCCGGCGCCGATTCGCTGTACCCGGTCGCCTTCCACGACGAGCAGACCCTCACGGCGCTCACCGCCGGCCTGCCGCTGCCGGTCAATGCCATCGCCCGGCCCGACCAGGACGACCTCGAGGTCTACCGCCGCGCCGGCGCCGGGCGCATCAGCTTCGGGCCCACCTGGCAGATGGCGCTCGCCCAGGTCTCCGGGGAATGGCTGGCCCGCTGGCGCTGACCCCCACTTCCCGTCGATCCCGCAGCGCCCACTCCCCTACTCCCCCGGCGACTCCGGCTCGGGACCATCGTGTCCGAGCAGGAGGCCCCCGTCGTCCAGCGTGACCCAGGTGTCGATGCCCAGGCGCTGGAGGAAGACGTCGTCGTGGCTCACCACGATCAGCCCGCCCCGGTAGGCGTCCAGGGCGTCCACGAGTTCGTCCACGCTGTGCAGATCGAGGTTGTTGGTCGGCTCGTCCAGGATCAGAAGCTGGTTCGGCGGGTCGGCCAGCAACAGCTGCGCCAGGGCGATCCGGAATCGCTCCCCTCCGGAGGCCTGTCCCACCCTGCGTTGGATGGCGGTGGCGTCGAAGAGGAATCGAGCCAGTTTCGCTCTGATCTCCTGGGGTGACGTGCGCACGGCGGCGGCGCGCACGGTGTCGAGCAGGGTGGCCGCGTCGTCCAGATGGTCCAGACGCTGCGGGAGGAAGCCGATCCGGTCCGTGTAGGCGGTCGCCGTGACGTCGCGATCCCCGGAGTCGTCGCCCTCGATCAGGGTGCGCAGCAACCGCGTCTTGCCGACTCCGTTGCGGCCGGTGAGCGCGACTCGTTGCGGACCCTGGAGGAGGACCCCGCGCCCGCGGGCATCGCGCAGTTCGGCCAGCCGGCGCCCTGCCGGCACGCGCGGATCGGGCAGGTCGATCCGGATCCGGGCATCCCGCCGGACCCGATCGGTCTGCTGTCGCACGGCCTGGCGGGCAGCCTCCACCTTCCCGTCCAGTTCGCCCCGGAGCTTGCCGGCCGAGACCTGCGCCTCGGTCTTGCGCTGGTTCATGATGATCTTCGGTTTCCGCTTGTTCTCGAAGTCGGTGCGGCCGTATCGGTTTCGCCTGGCGATCGTGGTCTCGGCGTCGACTCGCTGGCGCCGCTGGGTCCGTAGTGTCTGTTCGGCGGTGCGGAGCGCCTGCTCGGCGGCCGCCTGTTCGCGGGCCAGATGCTCCCGGTACTCGTCGTAGGCGCCGCCGAACACGGTCAGCTGCGTGGCGCGAAGCTCGGCGGTGTCGTCCATGAGATTGAGCAGCGTCACGTCGTGACTGACCACGATCAAGGTGCCCGTCCAGGAGGTCACCGCCTCGTACAAGCGGTGTCGGGAGCCGCGATCGAGGTTGTTGGTGGGCTCGTCCAGCATGACGATCGGGGTTCCGGCGAGCCACCGGCCCGCCAGCGCGGCCAGGATCGTCTCGCCGCCCGAGAGTTGCCCGACGCGACGGTCGAGGTCGATCCCGGGAAGGCCGATCCCGTCCAGGACGGCGCGGGTGCGCGCCTCGACGTCCCAGTCGTCGCCGATCGCGTCGAAGTGGCGAGGATCGGCGTCGCCGGACTCGATCGCCTGCAACGCCTCGAGCTTGGTTCGCACACCGACGAGTTCGGCCACGGTCGCGTCCGTGCGGAGCGGCACCTGCTGCGGGAGGTAGCCGACCTCACCGGTGGCCGTGATCGAACCGGAGGCGGGGCGCAGTTCGCCCGCGATCAGTCGCAGCACGGTGGACTTGCCGGCGCCGTTGGCGCCGATCAGACCGATGCGGCCCGGATTGAAGGCGACGTCCGCGTCCCGCAGGACGGTCGTGCCGTCCGGCCACGCGAACGAGACCGCGCTGAGGACGACTGCCGGGTTCTGGGTGATAGGCATTTGGGCTCCAAGGTGTTCAGCGGAAGCGCTGACACCGGAGCCACGAGCGAAAAGGGCGATCTACGACGTCAGCGCACGGAAGGTGCGGCGAGAACGGTCGTAGATGAGCACGATGGCGAGCCTTTGCTCGGGGACGATGACCGTTCCAGCCTAGACCCGGGTCGGGCCTGACCGCATCCGCTTTTCGACGGCGTCCCCGGGGCCGGTGGAGGTCGCCGTGGCGGTTTGGACGAACAACCCTGGCCGCCTCGACCACGATGCCCGAATGCGTGGAATGTGCCCCGTCCCCGCCCTCTTTTCACCCCCGTGGCTTCACCTCGGGGTCGCTCCACGTTCGCACTACGGACAACCGCTCCCGTTACCGTCTCGCCTGGTCACGCCGACGAAGATCAGGAGATGGTCCGCATCGACCACGGACCAGCACAGATGCGCATGCGAATGAGACAAGATCTGAGGGGACGGGTCGCGGTCGCCACGCTCGCGACCGCGATCCTGGTGGGAACGCCGGCCGTGGCCAACGCGGCCACCGACTACCCCAGTGATTCGGCGAAGCCCGACCCCATCGCGCTGCTCACCGGCTACGACGACTACTGGACCCCGAGCGGCACCAGCGACCTGCACGGCACCGTGAAGGACGCGGCGACGCTCGCCCGGAACGACCAGCTGGTCGTGTGGATCAACCGCAACGCCACGAAGAAGCAGAAGTTCCGTGCCCTCCAGAATGCCGAATACGACCAGGACGGCACCAGCTACGACCAGTCGGTGTCGATCGCCGACGGCCTCGGCTCCGTGCTCGGGGACCTGTACGTGACGGGCCGGCAGGACGGCTCCCTGCCGCTGACGACTGCGCTGATCAACAGTCAGAACGGCACCAGCGGCGCCTACCTCGGCACGAGCACCGCCAAGCCGCGATTCAACTACCCGCGCCCCTTCCTCGACGTCGACCCGGATGGCGCACCCGTCCCCGGCGACGACGCGGAGTGCGCCCCGTCGAAGGTCAACGGATCCTCGCTCACCGCCAATCGGATCGGCAAGCCCTGGGCGAACGCGCAGGGCGACCTGAAGGTCGTCCGGGTTCCCGACGCGGTCGACACGACCCACCAGTTCTCCTCGAACGACGTGGAGCTCGCCGCCGACTACGGAACGTCCGGCCTCTGCACGGGCGGCGCCTTCCCCAGCGGCCACACCACCACCGCCTACCAGGCCGGGATCACGCTGGCGACACTCGTCCCCGAGCTCGCGCCGGAGATCCTGGCCCGCGCCTCCGAGGCGGGGATGAACCGGAACGTCCTCGGCGTGCACTACCCGCTGGACATCATCGGCGGACGCATCCTCGGCCAGGCGTCGATCGCGGCGCGCTGGTCGGACGAGGCCTACCGCGACGAGGTCCTGCTGCCGACCCGGGCCGAGCTGGTGAGCTATCTCGAAGAGTCCTGCGGCGGGACCCTGACGGACTGCGCCGAGGAGGGAACTCCCTACCGCGACAACCCGTTCGGTGGCAAGGCCATGCCCGGCGGCACGGCCCAGATCGTGACGGACCGTGCATCGGCCGGCCGCGTCTACCGGGAGCGCATGACCTACGGGTTCGACCCGACGGGTGAGACGGGGCTCGCCCCCGCTGTGCCGGCCGGCGCGGAGAACCTCCTCCTCACCACCTTCCCCACGCTGACCGACGCGCAGCGCACGTCCGTCCTGGCCCAGACCCAGATCGACTCGGGCTATCCACTCGACCAGACCGCCGGCGGCAACGGATCGTGGGAGCGTCTCGACCTCGCGGCCGCGATGAGCGCGAAGGTCGCCGTCGCGAAGGACGGCTCCGTGAAGGTCGTGAGCACCGGCGGTTCCGCCGAGGTGGTCGAGAGCGCGACGGCCACCCTGGAGGCACCGCAGGGCACCAGCGTGACCGCGGGCAAGTCTCTTGCCCTGGACGGCGACGGGCTCACTCCCGGCACTCGCTACGCCGTCCGGCTGGACGACGAGAGGACCCTGGCCAAGGTCAAGCCGCGCCGCGACGGCTCGTTCCAGAAGTACGTCCAGATCCCGCGGTCCGTCTCACCGGGCGCCCACGAGATCGACCTCGTCGACACGACGACCGGGGAATCGGTCCTGGACGCGCCGCTCTGCATCACGGTGAATCCGCCCGGACACCACGGTCACCGGTAGAACCGCAATAGATCCGCCGGAGAGCCGGTAGGTCCGACCCGCTGAACGAGGCGGTCGCGTGCATCACGCGACCGCCTCTCTGCGTAGCCCCTCGTCAACGCCCGCGCGCCACCGCCTCGTCCGTCGGGTCGGGTCGATGCTGAATCATGTTGAGCACGTTGCCGTCCGGAGCGCGGACGAAGAACCTGCGCACTCCCCAGGGCTCGCTGGTGAGCGGATGGACGATCTCGTAGCCCAGTTCCCGGGCCCGTTCGTAGGCGTCCTCGACGTCGTCGACGTGCACGGAGATGGTGGCGTCCTCGGGTGCCGACGCGTCGCCCGTCACCAGCTGGACGTGAACTCCGTTCTCCGGCGATGTGAGTCGAGCCACCCAGCCCAGGTTGAACTCCTCCGAGGTCAGCCCGAGGTAGTCGATGTAGAAGCCCTTCGCGGTCTCGATGTCGGAGACCGGGAGGTTGGCGGTGATCCGCGATACCCGCATGACGTCCTCCTCTCGTCGTTCCCACCCAGTCTGGTGCGCGACGGGCTCCGGCGCGACGGGGGTTCCGGCTCGACAGGTTGCGGCGCGACGGGGGTTCCGGCTCGACAGGTTCCGGCGCGACTGGGTTCAAGTTCGACTGGGTTCCGGCTCGTCATCGGAGCAGGACGGCCGCGGGATTGTCGGTGCCGGATGACACGATCCCTCCATGACCACTTACGACGAGGCCCTCGTGCTGCTGCGGCAGCTGACCGGCCGCGAGAACAGCGTCTTCCACGACGGTCAGTTCGAGGCGATCAGTGCGCTGGCGGACGATCGCCGGCGCGCGCTGGTGGTGCAGCGCACCGGGTGGGGCAAGTCGGCCGTGTACTTCGTGGCCACGGCCTTGCTGCGCCATCGCGGCGCCGGCCCGACGTTGCTGGTGTCTCCCCTGCTGGCCCTGATGCGCGATCAGGTCTCGGCCGCCGAACGGGCCGGGGTCCGGGCCGCCGCGATCAACTCGGCGACGGTGGACGAATGGGAGCAGATCAGTGCCCGCCTCGCCGCCGACGACATCGACGTGCTGCTCGTGTCGCCGGAACGGTTGAACAGTCCGCAGTTTCGCGAGCGCCAGCTGCCCGATCTGCTGGGCCGGATGGGTCTGCTGGTCATCGACGAGGCGCACTGCATCTCGGACTGGGGGCACGACTTCCGGCCGGACTACCGCCGGATCGCCCGGCTGCTCGCCGAGCTCGACCGGGACATCCCGGTTCTCGCGACCACGGCGACGGCCAATGCGCGCGTCGTCGCCGACGTCGCGGAACAGCTGGGGGACGACGTCCTCACGTTGCGCGGCGGTCTCGCCCGGGATTCGCTGCGGCTGGGCTGCCTGACCCTCCCGTCGCCGCTGGAGCGCCTGGCCTGGCTCACCGCCCATCTCGGGGAACTGCCCGGCAGTGGCATCGTCTACACGCTCACCGTCTCCGCCGCGGAGGACACCGCTCGTCTGCTCCGGGAGGCCGGCTATCAGGTGGCCGCGTACACCGGGCGCACCGATCCCGACGAGCGCGAGCGGCTGGAGAGCGCCCTCAAGGCGAACCAGGTGAAGGCGCTGATCGCCACCAGCGCGCTCGGGATGGGCTTCGACAAACCCGATCTCGGTTTCGTCGTGCATCTCGGGGCGCCGTCGTCGCCGGTCGCCTACTACCAGCAGGTCGGGCGGGCCGGGCGGGCCACCGAGCACGCGGACGTCCTGCTGCTACCCGGGGCCGAAGACCCTCGCATCTGGGACTACTTCGCCACCGTCTCGATGCCCGATCAGCTACGGGTCAGGGCCGTGCTGGCCGAACTCGGCACCGAGCCGCTGTCCACGCCGGCGCTCGAGGCGTTGGTCAACATCCGGCGAAGCCAGCTCGACCTGCTGCTCAAGGTTCTCGACGTCGACGGTGCGGTGCGAAAGGTTCGGGGTGGGTGGATCTCCACGGGGCAGGGGTGGGAGTACGACGCGGACCGCTACGACCGGATCACGGCCGCCCGAAAAGCCGAGCAGCGCTCGATGCTCGCCTACGAAGCCGGGGAGCTGTGCCGGATGGAAATCCTTCTGCGCGATCTGGACGATCCGAATGCCGCCCCTTGCGGACGCTGCGACGTCTGCGCCGGGTCCTGGTACCCGGTGGAGGTGCCGCAGACCGCCGCGCAGCAGGCGGCGACCCAGCTCGAACAAGTGGGGGTGCCAATCGATCCACGCACCCTGTGGCCGACCGGCGCCGATCGGCGCGGCCTGCCGGTCAAGGGCCGGATCGCCGCCGACGTGCGCGCGGAGCCGGGGCGGGCGATCGCCCGGCTCACCGATCTGGGCTGGGGAGGCGTGCTGCGCGACGTCTTCGACACCGGTGCGGATCAACCGATCACCGACCGGCTGATGGCGGCCGTGATCGCCACGTTGCGCGACTGGCCCTGGGAACAGCGGCCGGTGGGTGTCGTGGCCATGCCGTCATTGACTCGGCCGCAACTGGTTTCCAGCACGGCCGCGGCGATCGCGGAACGCGGGCGGCTGCCCCTGTTGGGCACGTTGGAGGTCGATCCGGCCGTTCCCGTGGTCGGCCCGGGTGGCAACAGCGCCTTCCGGCTCGACTCGGTCTGGAACCGGTTCTCGGTGGACGATCACCTGGCTTCGGCCCTCGCGCAGGCCCCGGGTCCGGTTCTGCTCGTGGATGACCTGGTGGACAGCCGCTGGAGTCTGACGGTCGCGGCCGCTCAACTCCGGCACGCGGGCGCACCGGCGGTCCTCCCCTTCGCCCTGGCCATGGTCGGGTGATGGGGAATGTCTGCCGACCGGCTGGTGTCCGGCAAGGCGCGTGAAATCCGCCCCGCCTGGCAGGACATGTCACGGTCGGCAAGGACACTCCGCCACGGATCGCCAGCCGTCACCCCTCGGTCAGCGTGTCGCCGTGGGAGTAGGTGCCGGGCGTCTGGCCGGTGACTCGGCGAAAGGCGCTGATGAAGGCGCTGGGCCGGCGATAGCCGACGGCGCGCGCCGTGGCGCTGACGGTCGACCCGGCGGCCAAGAGATGGACGGCCGCGCGGATGCGCACCCGCGTGCGCCAGGCGACGAAGCTGAGGCCGGTCTCGCGTCGGAACAGCCGCGTCAGTGTCCGCACTCCCGTGTGCAGATGGGCGGCCCAGGCGGCGAGTTCGCGTGGATCGGCCGGGTCGACGAGGAGTCGTTCGGCGATGGCCCGTATCCGTGGATCGGCGGGCATCGACACCGGG
>JBDIAG010000073.1:0-11145 GCA_039812305.1 Actinomycetales bacterium
CGCAGTCGGGCCGGACGGGCCCGTGTTCGTGGCGGACGCCTCCGGCTGGGTCGCCGCCGGAGCCGGGCTGCCGGCCGCGGCCGGCGCTTCCCCGGTTCGCAGCGCGCCGCGGGTCCGTCGCCGGTTGCGCGTGCTGCGAGCCGGACGGGCGGGCTCGTCGGAGTGCTTGCGGGCGGCGGGTCCGCGGGTCCGCTTGCCGGTCTCGCCCAGATCCTCGACCCGCTCGGCGTCCAGGCCCTGCCGGGTGCGCTGGCCGCGTGGCAGCCGCCCGGTGGCCCCGTCCGGGATGTCGAGATCGCTGTACAGATGCTCGGAGGAGGAGTAGGTCTCGACCGGCTCCGGGATTCCGAGGTCGAGGGTCTTGTCGACCATCGCCCACCGGTGCAGGTCGTCCCAGTCGACGAAGGTGACGGCGGTGCCGGTCTTGCCGGCCCGCCCGGTACGGCCGATGCGGTGGACGTAGGTCTTCTCGTCCTCGGGACACTGGAAGTTCACCACGTGGGTGACGTCGTCGACGTCGATGCCGCGGGCGGCGACGTCGGTGGCGACCAGGACGTCCACCTTGCCGTTGCGGAAGGCCCGCAGGGCCTGCTCGCGGGCGCCCTGCCCGAGATCGCCGTGGATGGCGGCGGCGGCGAAGCCACGCTCGCCGAGCTCCTCGGCCACCTTGGCGGCGGTGCGCTTGGTCCGGGCGAAGATCATCGTCAGGCCGCGCTCGCGCGCCTGCAGGATGCGCGCCAGCATCTCGACCTTGTCCATGGCGTGCGCCCGGTAGGCGTGCTGGGTGATCGACTTCACGATGTGGCCGGTGTCGTCGGGCTCGCTGGCCCGGATGTGGGTCGGCTGCGACATGTACCGGCGCGCGAGGGCCACCACCGGGCCCGGCATGGTCGCCGAGAACAGCATCGTGTGACGCCGGCTCGGCACCAGCGAGAAGAGCCGCTCCACGTCCGGCAGGAAGCCGAGGTCGAGCATCTCGTCCGCCTCGTCGAGGACGACGAAGCGGGCGGCCGACAGATCCAGGCGGCGCTGCTGCGCCAGGTCCAGCAGCCGGCCGGGCGTGCCGACCACGATCTCGATACCGCGCTTGAGCGCCTCGACCTGCGGTTCGTAGGCCCGGCCGCCGTAGATGGCGAGCACGCGCACGCTACGGCGCTTGGCCGCCTGCTGTAGATCGGCCGTCACCTGGACGGCCAGCTCGCGGGTCGGCACGACGACGAGCGCCTGCGGGCGGCCGGAGCCGTCGAAGCCGTCCTCACCGGGCCCGCGGACGCCCATCAGCAGCGGGATGCCGAAGCCGAGGGTCTTGCCGGTGCCGGTCTTGGCCTGGCCGATGATGTCGTGCTGCTGCAGGGCGACCGGAAGGGTCATCGCCTGGATCGGGAAGGGGTGGAGGATCCCGACGGCGGCGAGCGCCTCGACGATCGCCGGTTCGACGCCCAGATCGGCGAAGGTGGCCTGCTCGGGGGCAGGTGTCTCAGTTGTTTCTGAAGTTGTCACAGACGTCCTAGTCGTGAGCGGGTGGCGCGGGTCTGCGTGATCTCTTCGAACGAACGTCGTCGGGACGTTCCCGGGCGGATTGACGGCCCGGGGGTGACGCTGAGCACCGGCCACGGTGTTCCCCGGCTCGGGGAACCCGATCGGAAGCCGACCGTGGCAAACGACCGGGCAACCGCTGACAGCCCGAGTGTATCGCGACAATATGGCCAGGCGTGACCACGCGCCGCGGCTGTGCAGCACGTCACGATCGGGATCGGTTCCGACCGGGCCGGAATGCGGCCGAGGGGACCGGAATGCGGCTGAGCGGGGCCGGAATGCGGGCGACCGGGCGGGAATGCGGCCGACGGGTCGGGAACGCGGGCGACGGGTCGGAAATGCGGGCGAGCGGGCGGGAATGCGGGCGACGGGCGGGGGAACGCGGCCGAGCGGCCCGGAATGCGGGCGACCGGGCCCGGAATCGGGGCCATGATCTGGGAACCCGCGTGGACCGCGGACCGCGGGGGATTAGGGTCGGTGCCGTAGTGGTTGGGCTGAACGACAGCCGGAACGGGAAAGGAAGGTCAGCGTGGAGGTCAAGATCGGCGTGCAGAACGTCGCGCGCGAGCTCGTGGTGGAGACGGACAGTTCGGCTAAGGAGGTCGCCGAGTTGGTTGCCGCCGCGGTCAAGGGCGAGACCCTGACGCTGACCGACTCCAAGGGACGCCAGATCGTCGTGCCCTCGGCCGCCCTCGGCTATGTCGAGATCGGTGTCGAGGAGCAGCGCCGGGTGGGCTTCGGCACCGTCTGACGTTTTCTGGTCCCGCCCGAGGCGTTCGGCGCGGTCTGGGGCCTTCGGGGCGGGTTTGAGACCCTCGACCCGGCCTGGGCTCACGTGGCCCGAGGCGTTCGGCCTGGCTTCATGGACGTGCCCGGTGGAGGTGCCCCGTCGCCTCGTCTCGGGACTTGACCAGGCATTCGCGCGTTGACCGCTTGTCGGCCGACTGGCCAGCTACCGCCGGCTGGACGGCCGACAAGTGGTTGACGCGCGAACAACTGGCCGGAACGTACGCGTTTGGGCGGCTCCCGTCCGGCAACCGCGCCTCTCTCCTCGGGTAACCCGGACCACTTCCCGCGGCATCCGGATCCGGCGGCTCAGCTGGTCAGGCCGAGTGCCGCCACCCGCTCCTCGTAGCGGGCGGTGAGGTCGTGCAACAGCGCGGACACCCTGGTCAGCGCGGCGCCGTCGGTGGGTTCCTCGCGGACGGACGCGGCCAGATCGGCAAGGTCGGGCCGGTCGGCCGCGACGCGCTGGGCCTGGCTCAGTGCCTCGCCCACGACCCGCCGGCCCCACAGCGCCAGCCTGCCCGCGATGGCGGGATCCGCGGCGAGCTCCGCCTCGATCGCCTCGCCCAGGAAGCTCGTGTCGACCGGGGCCACGGGCACCGATCGAGTCGTGAAGGCCTGGCTCACGGCGGCGAAGTCGGCCACGATGCCCTCGCCCACGTACGCCTTGAGCAGAGCCTCCGGCCAGTCGTCGGGCAGCGTGCGGGCGTGGAAGGCGTCGATCGGCGGCACGAAGGGCGCCATCGCCGTCTGGGCGTCCAGCCCGGCCGAGGTGAGGCGTTCGACCAAGTGCTCGTGGCGGCGGTAATGATGGGCAGCCAGCCGTGCCATCGCGGACTTCAGCGCCAGGTCGGGCGCGAGATCGGCGTCCGCCGCCGTCCGGCCGAAGGCGGCGAGATTGCCGTAGGCGAGCAGGGCCAGCAGGTCGCTGGTGGCGTCCGCGGTGGTGTTCTGCGGGGGGATCGGGGCCATTCGGATCATGCCTGGTCACGTTTCGGGAAGGCGCGGATGCCTCGCCAGGCGAGCTGGGCGATCAGCTCGGCGGCTTCGGCGCGGGGGAGGGGATGCCCGGAGGCGAGCCAGGCGCGGGCGCTGGTGTGCGCCATCGTCGACAGCGCGACGCCGAGCAGTTCGGCCTTGGCGCGGGCCAGGTCGGTGTCCTCGGAGATGATGTCGGCGATCGCGGTGGAAAGAGCCAGCCCGGCCGCCTCGACCCGGTCGCGCACCAGCGGGTCATGGGTCAGGTCGGATTCGAAGACCAGCTTGAACGCCGCGCCGGCCCGCTCGACGAACTCGAAGTAGGCGTCGATCGCGGCCGCCACCCGCAGCTTGTTCTCCGAGACCTCCGCCACCGCCCCGGTCACGGTGCTCACCAGATCGTCGTTGAGACCGTCGAGGATCGCCAGATAGAGCTCGAGCTTCCCGGGGAAGTGTTGGTAGAGAACAGGTTTCGACACGCCGGCACGCTCGGCTATCTCGTCCATGGCGGCTGCGTGGTAGCCACGTTCGACGAAGACCGCCTGCGCGGCAGCCAGCAGTTGGGCGCGGCGCTCCTTACGCGGCATCCGCGTCGGCCGTGTGGGTGCGTCGACCATGTCGCCTCCTGGCTCGAAGTGCTTGCGAGAGTACCGCGCGGGCAGTGTCAACGCCCGCATCGCCGCACCCTCGCACCTTTCTCCAGTAGCCAGTTGCGGCACGAAATAACCGGCGACCGCGGGCTACTTTGTGCGCCGACCCGGCCGGCGCGGCACGGAGTGGCCGGCTACGGGGTCGCCACCTCGGGATGCGGCCAGGGATTGGGCTGGCAGCCGAGCAGGCCCTTGGTCTGCTGCATCATCACCGGCGCCAGCTGGCCTGGGCCGGGGCACGGCTTGTGTCCGTGACCGAGGAAGTGGCCGACCTCGTGATTGACGACGTAACGGCGGTAGTTGTTGCGGTTGTCGCCGTACTCCTCCTGACCGTTGACCCAGCGGTAGTTGGTGAGGATCGCCCGGCGCCCCGAGCGGCAGGAGAGTCGTCCGGCGGTGACCAGCGGACGGCACATGTCCGCCGAGGTCATCGGGCTGGCGAGCACCACGATCACGTCCGCGCTCTTGGCGTCGTCGACGCGGGCGAAGCGGTAGCCGTCGGCCGTCCAGCTCCGCGGATCATTGAGGGTGGTCAGTACGAAGTCGGCGAATCGCGCCGGCTCGACGTCCACCCCACCCTCGACCTGGACCGCGACGTCGATCTCGCGTCCCGACCCCTGCGCGGCCGGCTGACTGCCGGGCACGGTGGTCAGGTTGCCGTCCCCGCGTTCGACGACGTTCGTCGAGCGGATGCCGGCCAGAGCATCGTCGTCGGCCAGGGCGTCCAGGCTGGAGGTGGGGCCGGGTTCGGAGTCCTCGGCCTCCGGCGTGGGGTGCACCAGGACGGCTCCGTCCCCCGAGCTGGTGGCGGCGGCCGAGCCGGTGGGGACGGCCGGGCTGGACGACTCGACCGGGGGAGTGGCGCCGCCGCCACAGCCGGCCAGCATCAACACCCCCACGGCGAGCGGGCCCAGTGCTCTGCGTCTGATCACCTGACTAAAGTTGCCACGTCAGTGGGCATTTGCGCCTGAGCTGATGGCGTGTCTGAGGCCGAACTCACCGCGGCGGCAGCGGTGACTGTCCGAAGGGCGAGAGGTGACTGAATCCGTCCACCCGTCGTCGGAGGCCCTGCCCGCGTTCGCCAAGGCCGTTCTGGAGGTCGTCGAGTCCATCCCGCCCGGCAAGGTGCTCACCTACGGCGACGTGGCCGAGATGCTCGGCCGGGGCGGCCCTCGGGCGGTCGGCACGGTGATGTCGCGCTACGGCTCGGACGTGCCTTGGTGGCGCGTGCTGCGCGCGGGCGGCCTGCCCCCGGTCTGTCACGAGGAACGAGCGCTGCGGCACTACGCCGACGAAGGCACGCCCGTCCGCAATGGGAAGGTGGATCTGGCGCAGGCCCGCTGGGACGGCAGGTAAGGGTAGCCTTACTTCCATGGAACCGCGGAAGCCCCGCTCGATGCCGGAGCCGGTGGATCCGGCCTTGCTGGCGGAGTTGCTGGGTCTGGTCGATCTGCTCACGCCGCACGCCATCCGGGTGGCGGTGACGTTGGGCCTCCCGCCGCTCATCGCCGAGGGGGCCACCCTCTCCGAGCTGGCGGAGCGGATCGGGGCGGACGAGGCTGCCCTCGTCTCCCTGCTGCGATACCTGGCCGGCCGCGGCCTGGTGGACTTCACCGAGACGGGCAGGCCGGAACTGACCGCGCTGGGCCGGCTCCTGACGCACCCGGACGCCCGCGCCGCCCTCGATCTGCGCGGTGCGCAGGCCCGGATGGATCTCGCCTGGGCCGGCCTGGAGCACACGATCCGCACCGGTGGGCCGTCCTATTCCCGCGTCCACGGTCAGCCGTTCTGGGAGCATCTGGGCTCCGACCCCGTGCTCAGCGCGTCCTTCGACGACTACATGACCCGATCGACCACGTGGACAGCGGCTGCCGCCCGGCTGCCGGTCTGGCCCGATCGCGGGGTGGTCGTCGACGTCGGCGGTGGAATCGGATGGCTGCTGGCGGACGTCCTCGAGACCCGGCCCGGCCTGCGTGGCGTGCTGGTCGAACTCGCCGACACAGCCGACCGGGCGCGCGACCATCTGACCGGCTGCGGACTGGCGGACCGCGTCAGCATTCACGCGGGCAGCTTCTTCGATCCGCTGCCCGAGGCCGCCGACATGTACGTCCTCGGACACATCCTGCACGACTGGCCCGATGCCGAAGCGGTCCGGATCCTGCGCCGAGTGGCCGAGGCGGCCCGCGACGACACCCAGGTTCTGCTCGTGGAGCAGGTCCTGGATCCGCAGGCTCCCGAGCTGGCGCACGTCCACGGTGACCTGCTGATGCGCGTGCTGTTCGGCAGTCACGAACGCTCCGCGCCGGAATGGGCGGCGCTGGCCGGGCAGGCAGGGCTGGCTCTGGCCGGCGTGCAGAGCCTCGACGAGTTCCGCTCGGTCGTCGAGCTGCGGCCGCGATCCGGAGACGGTCGCCCCGGATGGACCGCCGCCCACGAGTAGGGCAATCCCCGGGATCCCCCTGACCACCCGGACGCGCGCGAGCAGTCATGATGGCACGGTGGCAATCCCCTTGAGCCCGGCCGACGAACGGCGCCGCGCCGGCCTGCGCCGGATGCGCCTGCTGGCCACCGGCCTGCTCCTGCTGGCCGCCGTCATCTTCCTGCTCACGCTGGAGTCCGACGGCGCCCTCGGCTTCGTCAACGCCGCCGCGGAGGCGGCGATGGTCGGCGCGATGGCCGACTGGTTCGCGGTCACCGCGCTGTTCCGGCACCCGCTGGGCATCCCCATCCCGCACACCGCGCTGGTCCTGCGACGCAAGTCCGAGCTCGGCCGCAGCCTGCAAGAGTTCATCGTCGATCGCTTCCTGACCGAGCAGATCGCGCGGGACCGGTTGGCTGCCTTCGGCCCGATGACGCGGGTCGGCCGCTGGCTCGGCGTCCCGGAGAACCAGGCCAGGCTGACCCGGGAGGTGATCGGCGGAGGCCGCTCGCTGCTGTTGCGCATCCCGGACGAGCAGGTGCACGCCTTCGCCGCCGACGTCGTCCTGCCCCGGCTGGCCAAGGAGCCGGTCAGCGAGCTGGCCGGGGATCTGCTGGAGGCGGTGGTTCGCGACCGGGCCCACTCCGGGCTGGTCGATCTGGCCGCGTCGGAGATCCACGGCTGGCTGGTCGACAACCCGGATGTGTTCAAGGCGATCGTCGGGGAGCGGGCGCCGTGGTGGACGCCGACCTGGGTCGACGACCGCGTCATCGACTGGACGTACAACCAGGCGGTGCGCTGGATCGCGGACATCCGGGCCGATCCGCACCACCCGACGCGCAACGCGCTGGACGCGATGCTGATGCGGCTGGCGGACGATCTGCAGAACAGCCCGGACGTGCAGAACCGGGCCGAGGCCCTCAAGGAGCGCCTGCTCAGTCACCCGCAGGTGCCCGACAGCATCGTCTCGCTGTGGCAGGCAGGCCGGAAGTCGTTGCTGGCGATGGCCGACGATCCGCAGTCGCAGCTGTACGTGCGCGGCCAGGAGTGGGCGGGCGAGTTCGGCGAGCGGCTGCTCGCCGACGAGGCCCTGCGGGGCCGGCTCGAGAGCCTGCTCGGGGACGCTCTCGCCTGGCTGGTGCGCAACTACGGCACCGACATCGCCTCGGCCATCTCGTACACGATCGACGGCTGGGACGGTGCGGACGCCTCCCGGCGGATCGAACTGCACGTCGGACGGGACCTGCAGTTCATCCGGATCAACGGCACGATCGTGGGTGCGCTGGTCGGGCTCGCCATCCACACGGTCGTGGTGCTGATCAGCTGAGCTGTGTGGCCAGAGCCCGGGCGATCTGCCCGGACTCGATCCGGATCTGACGAAGCAGGCCGGCGAGTTCGACCTCGATGCCGATGAAGTGCAGACGAGGGGCGGGTGGAAGGGTCCGGCCACCGCTGACCAGCGGCAGTCCGGCCGGGTCGAGCACCCCGAGATGCCCGACGACCGGCTCGAGCCCCGGCCGGTAGCCGGTGGCCAGCACCACGTCGTCGACGTCGACGGCGCCGCCGTCCGCCAGGCGGACGCCGGTCGGGGTGAAGCCCGCCACCGCCGGGACGATGCGCACCCGGCCGGACCGCACCGTCGCGACGAATCCGCAGTCGAGGATCGGCACCGTCCGGGAGCGGAGGAACTGGCTGTAACCACCGGTGGGGGCCGGGAGTCCGTGCTCGCTCAGGTCGGGGACGGTGAGCGTGCGCAGCAGCCGGCTCACCGGGTCCAGGACGCGCCCGGGCAACCGGCCGGAGGCGATGCCGATGAGCTGGGTCGGCAGGCCGAACGTGGCCCGACGCATGATCGTCGGCGGAGTGCGGACGGCCATGTACACCTGGCCGGCGACGCCGACCAGGTCGACGACGATGTCGGCCGCGGAGTTGCCCGAGCCGACGACGATCACCCGGCGCCCCCGGTACCGGGACGGCTCGACGTACTCGTGGGAGTGCCGGACCGATCCGGGGAAGCCGCCCCGGCCCGGCAGATCGGGGACCCAGGGCGTGTGGCTGTAGCCGCTGGCGATCACGACGGCCGCGGCATGCCGGTCGCCGGTGGCGGTTCGCACGCACCAGCCCGTCCCGTCGCGGTCGATCCGGGTCGCCTCGACGCCGAACTCCGGGCGCAGCCCGCGCTCGGCCGCGTAGTCGCGCAGGTAGGCGACCAGGTCGTCGCGGCGCACCCAGGGCCCGAAACGGCGTGGCAGTGGGGCGCCGGGTAGGCCGGAGAGCCACCGCGCGGTGTGCAGGTGCAGGCTGTCGTAGCGATCGCGCCAGGACGCGCCCACCTCGTCCCCGGCGTCGATGAGCTCGCACGGGAGCCCCCGCCGGCGCAGCCGTGCGGACACCGCCAACCCAGCTGGTCCGGCGCCGACGACGAGCGTCTGGCCGCGCACACCTACGACTGTAGGCCTGGGTAGCCTGGCGCGATGCCGTTCCCTTCGCAGCTTCCGCTCGCTCGTACCCTCGACCCGATGACGGCCCCGCCGCTGCGCTGGGGAGTGCTCGGCACCGGCTGGATCGCCAACCAGTTCACCGCGTCCCTGCACGAGAGCACCAACCAGGTGGTCCAGGCCGTTGGTTCGCGTTCGCTGGAGTCCGCCGAACGGGCCGCAGCCGCCTTCGGCGCGGCGACCGCGCACGACAGCTACGAGGCGCTGGTCGCCGATCCGCAGGTCGACATCGTCTATGTGGCCACCCCGCACAACTTCCACCATCCCCACGGGCTGCTGGCCTTGCAGGCGGGCAAGCACGTGCTGATCGAGAAGCCGATCGCGCTGAACGCCCAGCAGGCGACCGAGCTGGCGGACGTGGCCGCCTCGGCGGGCCTGTTCTGCATGGAGGCCTTCTGGACGTTCTTCCTGCCGAAGTTCGACGTGCTCTCCCAACTGCTGGCGGACGGCGTGCTGGGCGACGTGCTCACGGTGTTCGCCGACCACGGGCAGGCGTTCGCCGACGACCACCGGATCCTGCGCAAGGATCTGGCCGGCGGGCCGATGCTGGACCTCATGACGTATCCGGCGGGGTTCGCGCACTGGGTGCTCGGCGAGCCGAACGAGGTGGTCGCCCGGGCCACCTGGACCCCCTCCGGCGTGCCCGGCCAGACCTCGATCATGTTGACCACCGAGCGCGACCAGCAGGCCCTGCTGCACTCGGCGGTGCAGGACGTCACCCCGACCACCGCCTCCATCGGCGGCAGCGACGGCACCATTCTCGTCGACGGTGACTTCTACATGCCGGGCGGCTTCAGCGTGCGGTCGGCGGCTGGCGAGACCCTGCGCTACGAGGAGGCGCAGATCGCGCACCGGGCGCTCTTCTGGCAGGCGGCGGACGTCGCCCGCCGCATCGCGGACGGCCAGACCGGTTCGCCGCTGCGCCCCCTGCAGGCCTCGATCGGCACCCTGCTCATCATGGACGAGGCCCGCCGTCAGATCGGCGAGACCTATGCCGAGGAGGAGCCGCTGGGCTGAGCGGCCCGGCGAACGCGTCGTGTCCTGCCAGGAGCGTCCTATGTGTGACGCGCCCGGCAGGACACGATCAGGTTGGCAGGACAGATTCCACGTCAGCCCGGTGGCGGCTCCACCCCGGCGTCGCCGAGCCGCACCACGATGGTGGAGCCGGCCGGGGCGGCCTGGACGATGCGCAGCTGCGCCAGGGCCGGGTGCGCGTCCAGAAGTCGCGCCCCGTTGGCCATCGACCGCAGGGCGGCGGTCTCGGCCCGGGCCGCCTCCAGCTGTGCGAGGCCACGAACCCGGGAGGACGCGAGCTCCAGTGCCGCCGCCCGCAGTTCCGCCGGCAGGATCACGTCCCGCAGCGCCACCTCGAGCACCGCAACACCCACCCGCCGGGCGGCGAGATCGACTGCCGCGGTGAGGTCCTCACCGTTCAGCTGGCCGGCTCCGCGTCGGCCGAGATCGTCCGCACTGAGCATGGTCAAGGTGTACCGCAGAGCCACCTGAGTGGCCAGGTGCACGTGGTCCAGCGGCGCAAGGGTGCGCTCGACGAAGGCGACCGGGTCGTCCACCCGCCAGCGCACCGCGGCCGAGACCCGCACGTTCACTCCGTCACTGGTCAGGATGTCCTGCGGCGCGACGACGTGCAGAGACTCCCGCAGGTCGACCCGGACGAATCTGGTGCGAGGCCGACGGAGGTGACGCCCGGCTTCCAGGGTGCGGGTCAGCTTTCCGTCGCGGTACTCCAGCGCGACGGTGCGCGCGTCCACCGTGATGAACAGGAATGACATGGCACCTCCCCGGTGCGTCGATGTGCTGGGCCGGTGTGATCGCCCGGGCTCGGTCTGCTGTCTGAGATCCCCGCGGAGCCGCCGACCGGACGAAGGCAGTGGCGGGGATCGCTCCGCCCGGGGGCAGACGGATCCGCAGAGCCACCCCCGACGGGGCTCCGGTCGGCGACCCCTGAAGGGAGTCGAACCCGGACCTTGCGGCTTACCTGTGGTGGTGTGAGGGGGCGATGCGCAGAACCGTCCGGATACCTCCTACCGGCTGCTTCCCCGCGATCACGCAGACCATGGTGGGCTCGCCGGTGTCTCCGGCGCCACCGACTTTTTCGCTGTGTGCGAGCCACCGACTCTTCGCCGTGCGTGGGCCACCCGGCGGTTCGGCGATCGAGGCCGGGACCGCCGCGTCCGCGACGCATTCCCGCGCCGGCGCGAGATTGTCGTACCTCCATGATTGCCTCTACCTCATGAGCGAGAACTCCTCGGGGCCGTAG
>JBDIAG010000074.1:0-11143 GCA_039812305.1 Actinomycetales bacterium
CCAGCCGGACGCGATCGGGACACCCAGCAGCCGGCTCAGGCCGGCCACGGCCGGGAAGGACGTCCCGAAGATCCACCAGAGGTGACCGGTCGCGATCTCTCCGGTGCGGGCGCGGTGCCGCAGGGCGAAGGCGACCGCCATCGCCAGTGGCAGCATCATCGCCAGGCCACCGACGCGGACGGACAGCCATTGCGGGAACTGACCGGCGAGCCAGCCGAAGGCGATCAGGAGGCCGACTGCGATCAGCCAGACCCCGCCGGTGTTCAGGACGCTCCAGGACTGACGCGAGCACGTGGCCGGGGACTTCTCAGTGGGGTAGTTCGTCATGCTGAAAGCCTCGCCGCGACCGATCCCGGGCACCGATGCCCGATGTCAGGAAGCAACCATGACAACCGTCACGGTCGCCGTCCGGACAAACGGACGCGTGACGCGTCCCGGACGTGCCTGTCGGGACGTTTTCCATCGGAGATTCCCCACTTTGGGATTGAGAAAGCTGGCATTATCCGATACAATCAATGTGTGGCCGGGGTGCACCCCGCGATCAAACCGTCGAGTCCGTCTGGGTGCGATAGCAATCGAGATGTCTCGTCGACGCCAGACTACTCCTGCGATTGGTCTGTAGTACCCGTTCTGGGTTACGCCATCGTGTCTGGTCTGCTTATGTCCACTCAGCGTCTGCATCGCTTCACTTGGTGTTTTCGCTCCGCCGAAAGGGCCCTGTCATGACACCGTTCTTTGTGATCGGCGCCATCGGGTTGGTCGTGCTGGTCACCGCCATCATCGCCGACGAAGCCGTCTCGCAAGTCTTCAGCGCGCTGGAGTCAGATCTGTTCTCCGGCACCGTGATCGGCGCGTTCGTGACCACGTTCGGGTTCAGCTCGGGCATCGCCACCGCCCAGAACCTGAGCATGCTGCCGGCCATCGGAGTGGGCATCGCCACCGGAGTCGTGTTCGGCGCCGCCGCCTGGTGGGCCACGCGTTTCCTCATGCGGAGCAGCGAGGAGGGCGCCGTCCGCACCGCCGACCTGGTCGGCAGCATGGCGTCGGTCGTGACGGATATCCCGGCAGACGGATTCGGCCAGATCAACGTCGTGGTCGACGGGCACATCACGCGGCTCAGCGCTCGTGCCGCCGCCACCGCGTCGGCGCCCGCCGTGAACGAGCTGCAGATGTACGGGCCCGCCGAGCGGGTCGGCCTGGTCAGCGGATCGCGCGTGCGGATCTCGAAGGTGCTCTCGCCCACCGCGGTCGAGGTCGAGGCCCCACCGGATCCGAGCTGAATCGACGCTCTCCCTTTCGTCTTTCTCGTCGGCCACGGATTCTCGTCGAGCGCGGTCTCGTATCCACCCCTGGCTCCCATCGGGCACCGGCGGCCGTCGATTACCCGGAGAATGCGTTTTCGATTTCTCGCGCTCTCCCACTCGATTGAAAACACTACAAGAAACCATTCATTCCGGTTCGTCTCATGGTTCGGGTCGTCGACGGTCCGCGCCTGTTCGTTCCATCCACTCCGGCGGCTGCGTCGGAAACTGAAAGGAGAATCCGATGTTGGATTTCATATCCCCAACGGTATGGGGGGTGGGAGGGCTCGTCCTCACCCTGATCCTGCTGGTGCTGATCATCACCCAGCGGTACCGGGTGGCCGGCCCCAACGAGGCCTTCATCGTCACCGGCCGACGAAGTAAGGGGGTACGGGACGAGACGGGAAAGATGCAGACCGACCTCAGCGGTCAGAAGGTGATCATGGGCGGCGGGGTGTTCGTCATCCCGTTCGTGCAGCGCCTGCACACCCTCGATCTGTCCAGCCGGCGGATCATGGTGCAGATCCGCGGCGCCGTCTCCGGGCAGGGCGTCAAGATCAACCTCGAAGGTGTCGCGATCGTCAAGGTCGGCGGCAACGAGGACTCGATCCGCGCCGCGGCCCAGCGCTTCCTGAGCCAGCAGCACGAGATCGAGACGTTCACCCAGGAGACCCTCGCCGGGTCGCTGCGCGCCATCGTCGGTGGGCTGACCGTCGAGCAGATCATCCGTGACCGGGCGGCGTTCGCCCAGCGGGTGTTCGACGAGGCCGAGTCGTCGCTGACCGGACAGGGCCTGGTGCTGGACACCTTCCAGATCCAGGACATCACCGACGACCACACCTACCTGAACGACCTGGGGCGTCCCGAGCAGGCCAGGGTGGAGCAGCAGGCCGCCATCGCCGAGGCGGAGGCCCGCCAGACCGCCGAGCAGGCCCGGATCCGGGCCGACCAGGAGGTCGCGGTCGCGCAGCGGACGCTCGCCCTGAAGAAGGCCGAGATCAAGGCCGAGACGGACGCCGCGTCCGCGCAGGCGGCTGCCTCCGGTCCCCTGGCCCAGGCGGACCGGGATCAGGCGATCCTGACCGAGCAGGAGAAGGTCGCCGTCCGGCAGGCCGCGCTGAAGGAGCGCCAGCTCGACACCGAGGTGCGCAAGCCGGCCGACGCGGCCCGGTACAAGGTCGAGCGCGAGGCGGAGGCCCGCCGCAACGCCGAGATCTTCGAGGCGGAGGCCCGCAAGGCCGCCGCGATCGCGGCCGCCGAGGCCGACGCAGCCAAGGCTCGTCTGATCGGTGAGTCGGAGAAGGCTCGCCGGACGGCGCTGGCCGAGGCCGAGGCGATCGAGGGTGCCCGTCGCGGTGAGGCCGAGAAGGCCCGCCGGCTCGCGGAGGCCGAGGCCACCAGGGCCGAGGGTGACGCGCAGGCGTCGGCGATCCTGGCCACCGGCCACGCCGAGGCCGAGGCGATGAACGCTCGCGCCGACGCGTTCGCCCGCTACAACGAGGCGGCCGTGCTGCAGATGCTGGTCGAGGTGCTGCCGCAGGTCGCCAAGGAGATCGCGGCGCCGATGTCGTCCATCGACAAGCTGACCGTCGTCTCCACCGACGGCGCGGCCGCCCTGCCCAAGCAGGTGACGGACAACCTCGTCCAGACCCTGGACCTGCTGAAGACCACCACCGGCTTCGACGTCCAGGCTCTGCTCGACCGGTTCGCAAACGGCGGCGAGGCGAAGCCGCAGGCGTCCACCGGCTCCGCTCTCGACCGCGTGCGGGCGGGGGCCGGCAAGTCCGGCTGACCGTCCGGCCCGATCACAACTCTGGCCGTGCCCCCGTTTCATGGGGCACGGCCAGAGTCGTTCGTCCGGGGTCAGTCCCCGACGGTGTCCCGCGCGCGCTTGACGATCAGCGGGTCGGCCTGGCCGACGACCGCGTCGTCCTTGTCCTCGTAGTCGAACTGGGAGAGGAAGAACCGCATCGCGTTGATGCGGGCCCGCTTCTTGTCGTTGGAGCGGATCGTCGTCCACGGCGCGTAGTCGGTGTCCGTCTTGGCGAACATCGTCTCCTTGGCCTGACCGTACGACTCCCACCGATCCAGGGACTCCAGATCCATCGGCGAGAGCTTCCAGCGACGCACCGGGTCGATCTGCCGGATCGCGAACCGGGTGCGCTGTTCCGACTGGCTGACCGAGAACCACAACTTGGTCAGGGACATGCCCGAGTCGGCCAGCATCTCCTCGAACAGCGGCGCCTGGTGCAGGAACTGCCGGTACTGCTCGTCCGTGCAGAAGCCCATCACCCGCTCGACGCCCGCCCGGTTGTACCAGGAGCGGTCGAAGAGCACGATCTCCCCGGCGGTCGGCAGTTGCTTCACGTACCGCTGGAAGTACCACTGCCCCTGCTCGGTCGTGGTCGGCTTGGTCAGCGCGACCACACGGGCGGCCCGCGGGTTGAGGTGCTCCATGAACCGCTTGATGGTGCCCCCCTTCCCGGCGGCGTCCCGGCCTTCGAAGACGATGACGACCTTGAGACCCGTGTCCTGGATCCAGTACTGGAACTTCAGCAGTTCCACCTGGAGCAGGTACTTCTCGATCTCGTACTCCTCGCGAGTCATCCGCTCGTCGTAGGGGTAGTCCTCACGCCAGGTCTCGAGGATCTGGCCATGCGGATCCACCAGGTCGGGATCGGAGCCGTGGTCGTCGCGGACCGTATACCCGTCGGCACGGAGGCTGTCGATGAACTCGCGCAAGCTCTGCAGTTGTGGCACGGGTTCAGGCTACCCAGCGCCCGCCGATTCCGGGAGTGTCCCGAAGGTTACGCGGGGCCGAACGGCTCGTAACAATCGAACGATTCCTGCTCCACGATCACCCCGTCGCGCACGGTGAGGAAGGAGGCCACGTGCGCGAGCAGCTGCGTGCCGGCCGGCAACGGCCCGGCCGCCTCCCCGATGGTCGCCCGCCAGGTCGCCCGCACCGCCGCCCGATCGTTGTCGACGAGAATCTCGTGGACGATGAACTCCTGCTCGCTCAGGAGCGTTTTGCCCGACTCGAAGCCGGTCACGCTCTCCTTGCGACCGCGGACGGAACCTCGTGGGGTGATCGGGTTCGGACGCTCGGTGATCGTCACGTCCTTGGCCAGCAGCCTGCCCAGCGACTCGGGGCTCGCGGCCAGGTCGGCCACCGTGGCGTAGTAGCGTTCGACGACTTCCCGGACCTCGGGATGCTTCTTGGTCACAGCACCGAGTCTTGCCCACCCAGCGGCAGACGTCACCTTTCCGGGCCGCCGGGATCTCAGTCCTCGAGCTCGTCGTCCCAGTCGGTGACGATGTGCATGGCCGCCTCCTCGGCGCTGGCGGCGCCGCCGTCGATGCCGACGTCGCTGGCGTACATCTCCGCCTCGTTGTCGGTGTGGACGCCCTCGTCCGGCGCCACCAGACGCCCGGCCCGGCGCCTGCCCACCTGGTCGTCGTAGAGCTCGCCGTCGGTGTCGGCGCAATCGCCGAGACCGTCGCCCTCGTCCGCGTTCGCCCACACTTCGGGCAACTCCTCGGCCAGGCGCCGATCCAGTTCCTCGTGATCGAAGCTCACTCTGGGGCGCCGGTCGGGTGGGGAGTAGCTGGTATCCAGCATCTCGTCCACCTCGTCGCTGTCGGCGAGCATCTCCTGCAGATCCGCGTCACGAGGGTCGGCGCTGGCGTCGGCGTCGCTCACCGCGCCGGCGACGTCATCGGGGTACCCGGACATACCGCCAGAGTGCCACAGCCGGGCACGCTCAGGTACCGGTCAGTGGATCTTTTGTGTCGGGTGGCAGGCCGGTCCGGACCAACCGGTCCCGACCAGGGCGTGAGCCCGGTCCGTCGAAATATCGATATATGTGGCCGTTACCGCCTGAACCGCCCCCTCAGATCGCACTTCGCCGCATACCCCTCTACGATGCGGAAGGCGTTCACATTCGCATAACCAGACCTCCACCTCGAGAGGAGGGCCCATGGTCGAATTCGTGGCGGACCGTTGGGCTGATATTTCGTACCGCGCTTTTCAGCACACGAGTCTCGTCGTGCAGTCGGTCGTGCTGGCGACGGTGTTAGCGGTGTTGATCGCGGTCTTGGTCACCGGTCGACCACGATTGAAACCCGTGGCGAACTACATTTCGGCCGTGGGTTTGACCCTGCCCTCACTGGCACTGCTGGGTCTGATGCTGCCCTTGCTGGGGATCGGCACGAAGCCGGCCATCTTCGTGGTCACGTTCTACGCGACATTGCCGATCCTGCGCAATGCGGTGGTGGGCCTGGACGGCGTCGACCCGAATCTGGTGGAGTCGGCACGTGGTATGGGAATGTCACCGCTGTCGATCTTTCTGCGTGTGCGACTACCGTTGGCGTGGCCGGTGATCCTTGCCGGGCTGCGAGTCTCGACGCAGATGTCAATGGGTGTCGCGGCGATCGCCGCCTATGCGCTGGGCCCCGGTCTGGGTGGCTACATCTTCACCGGTCTGACCCAGATCGGGGGTAAGAACGCCGTCAATTACGCGCTGGTGGCCACGATCGGAATCGTGCTGCTCGCGCTGGTGCTCGATCTCGTTCTGGTGGTGCTCGGCCGCCTGACCACGTCGAAAGGTATCCGTGTCTGATGTCTACTACCACGTTGTCGCAGTCGCCGGGGTCGTCGGGCTCGAACGAGAATGAGGTCAGCGGCGCCGAGATCGTCTTCGATCAGGTGGAGAAGATCTATCCGGGCCAGACGGTGCCGGCGGTGAACAAACTGTCACTGACCATTCCGGCCGGTGAGATCGTGATGTTCATCGGCCCGTCGGGGTGCGGCAAGACGACCACACTGAAGATGATCAACCGGTTGCACGAGCCCAGTTCGGGCACGATCACGATCGACGGCGAGTCGATCACCGCGAAGAATCCGGACGAGCTGCGCCGGACGATCGGCTATGTCATCCAGGGTGGGTCGCTGTTCCCACACATGACGGTCGCGCAGAACATCGGCCTGGTGCCCGGCCTGCTCGGCTGGGACAAGGCGCGCACCGCCAAGCGCGTGGACGAGCTGCTGGATCTGGTCAGCCTGGAGCCGGGGCGCTACCGCGATCGCTTTCCGCGCGAGCTCTCCGGGGGCCAGCAGCAGCGGGTGGGCGTCGCCCGCGGGCTGGCCGCGGACCCACCGGTGATCCTCATGGACGAACCGTTCGGGGCGGTCGATCCCATCACGCGGCAGCGGCTGCAGGACGAGCTGCTGCACATCCAGCGCGAACTGCGCAAGACGATCGTCTGCGTCACCCACGACATCGACGAGGCGATCAAGCTGGGCGACCGGATCCTGATCCTCCGCGAGGGGGCCCATATCGCCCAGTACGACACACCCGCCAACGTTCTCGCCGCTCCGGCGAACGAGTTCGTCGAGGATTTCATCGGGGCCGGCTCGGCGATCAAGCAGCTCTCCCTGACCCGGGTCGACGAGCTGGAGATCTATCCGCAGGCCAGCGCCCAGGTCGGGGAGCCGGTACGCGAGGTGGTGGCGCGCACCACCGCCAAAGGCGATCGGTCCGTCGTCGTCCTGGACGAGCACAAGCGCCCCCTCGACTGGGTCTGGCTGCGGTCGCTGCACGGCGACACCGTCCGCAGACCCACCGAGGACCGGACCCTGCCGACCATCGACTTCCGGGCCACGCTCAACGACGCGTTGGACAACATGCTGGTCTCGACGCACGACGGTGTGGTCGTGACAGGTCGCCGCGACGAGTATCTGGGCACGACGTCCTTCCTCAACGTCACCCGGCACATCACCGAGCGGGCCGAGCAGGCTGCCACCGAGGTGCAGGCGTCATGAGCATCGACACGCATCTGCCACCGGAGCTGGAGGCGTCCACGCACGGCGTCAAGGTCGTTCGAGGCAGCCGGCGCATCGGACGGGAGGATCTCGGCCTGCTGCTCGGGCTGCCGATCGCCTGTGTGGTGATCATGGCGGGCTGGGCGATCTGGCGGGCCACCGCCGATCTCGACTCCATCGAGTCCAACGCGCTGGCCTGGAGCGAGATCGGCAAGTACACCTGGGAACACATCCAGCTGACCGTCATCTCGGCCCTCGTCGTCGTGGTGACCGCGGTGCCGATCGGCATCCTGCTGACCCGCCCGGGCCTGACCCGGTTCGCCGGCCCGGTCAGCGCCGTCGCCAACATGGGTCAGTCCGCGCCGGTGATCGGCATCATCGTGCTGCTGGCGATGTGGCTGTCCTTCGGACTGGGCACCGCAGTGATCGCGCTGTGGCTCTACGCGTTCCTGCCGGTGCTGCGCAACACGATCGTCGGCCTGCAGGGTGTCGATAGCACCCTGATCGAGGCCGGACGCGGCATGGGCATGTCCCAAGCCTCCGTCCTCCTGCGGGTCGAGCTGCCGCTGGCGCTGCCGGTGATCATGGTCGGCGTGCGCACCGCCCTGGTTCTGGTCGTGGGTACGGGAGCCTTCGCCTACATGATCAACGCGGGTGGGCTCGGCACTCTGATCGGTACCGGAATCACCCTCTTCCGCAACTCCATCCTCGTCAGCGGCGGCCTCATCATCTCCGTCCTCGCCCTCCTGGTGGACTGGATCGGACGCGTCCTGGAGCTGCTGGCGACCCCGAAGGGAATGTGAGCATGCCCGCATCCGAGCACTCGCCCATGCCCCGTGCCCTTTCGCGTCGCAGCCTGCTCGGTGGCGGCCTGGCCCTCCTCGGTCTCGGGCCCGCCCTGTCGGCCTGCGGATTGGGTACCGCCGGCGGCTTCATCCCCTCCGCCACGCTCGCCGGGCCGCTGGCCTCGGTGCCCTCCTTGGACGGCGCCCGGATCGGAGTCGGGTCGAAGAACTTCTCCGAGCAGCTTCTGGTCGGGAAGATGGCCGTCATCCTGTTCAACGCCGCCGGCGCGGACACCCAGGACTACACCAACATCCCCGGGTCGTCCTCGTCTCGACAGGCCCTGGTGGAGAACCAGATCCAGATGGTGTGGGAGTACACCGGCACCGCATGGATCGCGTATCAGGGACACGACAAGCCGATCCCGGACGAGCACCAACAGTGGCAGGCGGTTGCGGACGAGGACCTGAAGGAGCACAACCTCGTCTGGTTGCCGCCGGCACCGATGAACAACACCTACGGCTTCGCGGTGAAGCGCGAGGAGGCGGAACGGCTGGGCATCACCAAGCTCTCCGAGATCAAGAACGTGCCTGTCGGCGACCGGACGTTCTGCGTCGAATCCGAGTTCAACAATCGCAACGACGGGTTCAAACCGATGCTGCAGCTCTACGAGGTGCCGTTCGGCAGTGGCGTGCCCGACAAGCAGGTCAAGATCTTCGACACAGGTGCCATCTATGCCGCCACCGACCAGGGCGAGTGCGTCTTCGGCGAGGTCTTCACCACGGACGGGCGCATCAAGGCGCTCGACCTGGTCGTACTCGAGGACGACCGCAAGTTCTTTCCGCTCTACAACCTCTCCGCAGTCATCCAGAAGCCCACACTCGACGAGCACCCGCAGATCCGCGATCTGTTCGCTCCCGTGACGGAGAAGCTCACCAACGACGTCCTCCTGGACCTCAACGCCAAGATCGACGTCGACGGGGAAGAGCCCACGGCTGTCGCCTACGACTGGCTGGAGAAGGAAGGCTTCATCACCCGGTGAGGCCGGTACCGGTGCCGTAGGCCGCGACATAGCCGGTCAAGTCGGCTGTCTGCAGGGCTGCCGCCAGCTCGGCCGACCGCGCCGCGTTGACCACGTCGGTGGATCCACCCTTGCCGAACCTCGCGATCGGCAGCATCACCGAGGTCACACTGCTCGCGGTGAGGCGAGGTGCCAGCCGGAGGAGCTCTTGAGCCTGCTCCGTGGTGAGGGCGCCGATGCGCACCTGGTCGTAGAGCTGCGGCACCAGTTCGGCCAGGTGCTTCGGGGCCTGCGCGGCCAGGGCGTGCACCTTCTCGACGATGGCCGTCAAGGTGGCACGGTGTCGTTCGGTACGGTCGAGGTCGCCATGGGGCAGACCCTTGCGCTCGCGGACGTAGGCGAGCGCGTCCTCTCCGTTGATCTCGATCGGGCCCGCCGGGAAGGTCGGCCCGAAACTGTGCGACGCGTGCAGGTTCTGGACGGTCACTCCGCCGAGCAGCTCCATGATGCGGACGAAACGATTGAACGTCGTCTCGACGGTGTACTGGATGGGAAGGTCGCCCAGGATCGCGGAGACTCGTTCGCGCATCCCTTCCGCGCCGGCCCGGGCGTAGGTCTCGCCCACCTTGCCGCGGCCCGCCTGCGTAACGTCGCGTGGGATGGAGACCAGATTGACGCGAGTGCGCTCCGGGTTGAGCTGCACCAGCGTGATCACGTCCGCCCGCCCGTCGAAGCTGGTCTGACTGCGCGAGTCCGAGCCGAGCACGAGGACGTTGACGACGCCTTCCGGGAGAGGATCTGCGGGAGAGCTCGACGGTGTCGGGCCGGGCGTGGGGGTGACCGTGGTCGTCGTGCTCTTCGTCGCCTCGGGCCTCGGCCCGGACCCTCCCGACCGCGAACACGCGCCCACTGCAACGGCCAACCCACCGGCGAACCAGCCCAGCAGCATTCGCCGGCCGGTCAGGCCGGACTGATCGAGAGAGCTCATGATCGACCAGCGTATTACCCGCCCGGCGTCGGACCCGGGCGATCCAGGACGGCGGGCATTACCTGGGCTTGGAGGTCAGGCGCCCATAGGCGGCGCGGCGGCGGGTACCGGGTGGTAGAGATCGCTCGACAACCCGACGATAGGTCTGAATAGCCCGGTAGGCCGTTGACGTGGTCAGAGTCGCGAGTCGTGCCTCGCAAGAGTCACGCTCGGCTTCCACGGCTTCGACGTGCGCACGCTGCAGCCGCACCTGGTCTTCAGCCGTCTCCACTCGAGCCCGCAGAGAATCGCACTCGGCCTCGACAACCCCGATGTGGGCACGCTGCAGCCGCACCTGCTCCTGAGCTGTCGCCACTCGAGCCCGCAGAGATTCACACTCGGCCTCGACGATCTCCAGTTGGGCACGCTGGAACCGCACTTGCTCTTCAGCCGTCCCCACTCGAGTCCGCAGAGAATCACACTCGGCCTCGACGATCTCCAGTTGGGCACGCTGCCGATCCTCGGCCCGAGCCATCGCCTCATGGATGTCTGGTAGCCGCCGACCCAGCGGCAGGTCGGTGAGCGGACGCGTGAGTGCCGTACGAAGGGATGCGGCGATCTCGTCGATCCACTCCCCGCGCGTGAGGCCGTCGGGTGGCCCGATGTGAATGGACGCTTGAATCGGCGCTTCTTCCTGGACCGCGTGCTCGATCCACTCCTCGCTGAGGCCGACCAGTTCGCCGAAGCTGCGGGCCAGATCTCCCACCGTCTCGATTCCCGGCCACCGCTGGGGGGAGGTCGTCTCCGCTCCACGGATAGCCAGCAACAAGAGCCCCCGGCGGATCACCTGATCGGGCGACAACAGGATGTGGCTGAACTCGACGTCGATCTGGTGTACGCGACCTTCGTCGTCGACGACGAGATTGTGCGGGACGAAGTCGAGTGTGGCCCGCCCCGGCTGTCGCAGCAGCGAGATCCACTGGGTGAGGAGTTCGCCGACGTCGACATCCTGGTCGTCCAACAGGTCGACCAGGTCGGTGCCCGGTTCAAAGGCGCTCAGTTGCTCATGACGATCCGCGTCGACGCCGGTCAGCCGTCGAAAGCTGACCGTCCCCTGCTCACGCACGACAAAGGTCTGTGTGCTGTGGACGGCCTTGCGCCTGGCGGAGTAGAACACCCCCGCGCGGTCATCGGGCCACAGCGTCGATTCTTCGTCGTCCCGGCTCGCGACCACGAGCAGCGAATTG
>JBDIAG010000075.1:0-11143 GCA_039812305.1 Actinomycetales bacterium
CGACCCATTCGACCGTGACTGCCCACTGAACAAGGAGGTTCACCATGTCAGCAACGACGACCGAAACCCCGAAGAAGCGCCGAGTGGCGGTACTCGGGCCGATTCCACGAGACCGCATCGTCACTTATCGCAGTCAGGTTCTGGAGAAGTACGGCTGCGTGCTCTACACGACGATCGCGCTTTCCGCCCTGCTCGGCGATGACGGTGTCGTGGTGCCCGTCGTCAATATCGCCGAACGGGACGAGGAGCCGATCAAGGAGCTCTTCGCCGGCTATTCCAATGTCGATCTCAGCGGCATTCGCCCGGTCGGCGACCAGGGAGCCATCGTCGAACTGCGTTACATCGACCAGAACAACCGGATCGAGCGCCAGAAGAGCTTCATGGCGCCGATCACGCCGGCCGATGTCGAGTTCGTGCTGGATGCGGACGCCTTCGTCTGCGTTCCGATCACCGACTACGAGGTGAGCCAGTCGACGCTGGAGTACATCCGGGAGAACAGCGACGGCGTGATCCTGCTCGACGGTCACGGCCCGACCAGCACCCTGGTGCGGGGTGGCAAGCGGGAGCACCGGCTGTGGGTCGATCTGGATGCCTGGCTGCCCAGCATCGACATCCTGAAGATGAACCTCGAAGAGGCCGGGTGCAGCTGGTTCTCGCCGTCCGCCGACCCCGACCGGCAGCCGGGAGACCCGATTCCGCTCGATCAGCTCCCGGCGTTCGCGGCGCACGCCCTGGCCCGCGGAGTCCGGTCGGTGTGTGTCACTCTCGACGAGAGTGGTTGTGTCGCTTACACTCTCGATGAGAACGGGGAGCTGGTCGAGAACAACGTGCCACGCATCCCGATCGACAAGGTGGTCGACACGACCGGGTGCGGCGACTCGTTCGCGGCCGGCATGGCCTTCGGCTATCTCCTCGACGGTGACATCGTGACCGCCTGTCGGTTCGGCAACGCGATGGGGGCGCAGCGCGCCGGCGCGACCACTCTGGACGGCTATCTCCCGTTGGAGCAGACGCTCAAGCAGATCGAGCAGACCTACTCCGCCGAGGAGACGATCACCACCGAAGAGACGGTCGGCTGAGGCATGCCCGAAACCAGGCTGGACGGCATTCTGGGATCAGAGGAGTTCCTGGTCCGTGAATCGGGTTTCGAACGAGCCCGGGCCAATGTCTTCGAGACGCTGTTCACGGTCGGCAACGGCCGGATGGGCACCAGGGCCGCCTTGGAGGAGGGTCACCGCGGCGCCTTGTCCGGGGTGTTCGTCTCCGGTGTCTACGACGGCCACGACTCGATCGTCACCGATCTGGTGAACGCGCCGGACTGGGTGGACACCGCGGTGTTCATCGACGGCAGCCGGCTCGATGCGGACACCTGTCAGGTCGTCTCGCACGAGCGGGTCCTGGATCTCTCCCAGGGTGTTCTGTGGCGGTCGACGATCTTCGAGGACGCGCAGGGACGGCAGACCCGGATCGAATCGCTGCGGGCGTCGTCGATGGCGTCCCGCGATGTCAGCCTTCTCCGGTTGGAGGTCACGCCGCTGAACCATGCGGGCACCGTGCTGATCTCGTCCGGGATCGATGGCGAGCGCAGCAATCTGGAGGCGCTGCCGGTCTATCCGCCCGATCGCACCTTCAGTCCGGAGGAGCGATGGGCCAAGTGGGCACGCAGCCGGCATCTCGAGCCGCAGGGGACGAACGTCTCCGACGACGGCCTGCTGCAACTGACCACCTGGACGATCGGCACCGAGGTGACCCTGGGATTCGCGGCGGCCACCACGGTGAGCCCGCAGCCGTCCCGGGTCGACGTGACGCGCAGCTCGGACCGGATCACCCGGCACGCCTGGAGCGAGGTCGGGCAGGGCGAGACCGTGCGCCTGGACAAGGTCGTGGCGGTGCGCACCACGCGGGACTTCGACGCCGAGTCCGGCGAGAACGTCGTCGAGCGTGCCACCCAGATCGCCCGGGCGGCGGCGAGCGAGGGGGTCGAGGCGATCCTCGCCCGCAACGCCGACGCGTGGACGCGGCTGTGGGCGGCGTGCGACGCGGAGGTCCTCGGCAGCGCCCAGTTCAGCCAGGCGGTGCGGTTCAGCATCTACCACCTGCTGATCACCGCCAACCCGGACGACCCGACGGTCAACATCGGGGCGAAGTCGCTCTCCGGCGAGGGTTACCGGGGCCACGTGTTCTGGGACACCGAGGTCATGATGCTGCCGTTCTTCATCATGACCCAGCCGGACACCGCCCGGGCGTTGCTCGGCTACCGGTATCACACGCTCGACGGCGCTCGGCGGAACTCGGCGGAGAACGGCACCAAGGGCGCGCGGTACGCCTGGGAGTCGGCGGCGACCGGCGACGAGGAATGCCCGCGATTCACTCCCGACGGCACCAACCGGTTCTGGACCCGGGACGAGGAGGTGCACGTCTCCGCCGACGTCGCCTACGGGATTCACCGGTACGTCGAGGCCACCGGCGACGTGGAGTTCCTGCAGGCGCTGGGAGCGGAGATCCTCTTCGAGACCAGTCGATTCTGGGTGACCTTCGCCGAACGGGACGACGACGGATCCTGGCACCTGCGTCAGGTGATGGGTCCGGACGAGTTCCATTCGCACGTCGACGACAACGCCTTCACCAACCGGCTCGTCCAATGGCATCTGCGCTACGCCGCCGATGTCTACGACCAGATGAAGGAGTCCGCCGCCGAGGATCTGGATCACCTTCAGGACCGGCTCGGGCTGTCCACCGAGGAGGTCGCCACCTGGCGCGAGGTCGCCGACGGGATCGTCGGCTGCGCACCGTTCGGCGAGGGCGTGGTCGAGCAGTTCGCCGGGTTCTTCGAGCGCGAGGACGTGCCGGTCACCGAGTGGGACGAGAACAACATGCCTCGGTACCCGAAGGGCTATCACCACTTCAACTGCGAGACGACCCAGCTGCTCAAACAGCCGGACGTGCTGCAGTTGATGTTGATGTACCCGGACGACTTCAGCCCCGAGTGCAAGCGGGAGAACTTCGAGTACTACGAATCCCGCACGTTGCACAAGAGCTCGCTCAGCCCGGCGGTGCACGCCATCATGGGCATCGAGGTGGGTGACACGGCCCGGGCCGTGCAGTACTTCAGCCGGTCGGCGCTGGTCGACCTCACCGACAACCAGGGAAACACCTGCGAAGGCATGCACATCGCCTCGGCCGCGGGCACCTGGGCCGTCCTGACGAACGGTTTCGGTGGGCTGCGGGTGCATCACGGCAAGCTGACGTTCGCCCCGTGGATCCCGCCCGAGTGGGACGGCGTGCGTTACCGGATCACCTGGCGGGGAGCGGGACTGCAGGTCTCGGTCGGCCACGAGGAGATCTCGCTGCATCTGGACGGAGCGCCGGGGGAGACCCTCGACGTGCAGGTCCAGGGCAGCGACGTGACCCTGGAGTCGGGCAGCACCACGACGGTCGCCCTGACCTAGCTGAGCTGGCTTGACCCAGAACTGGTGATCAGCGGAGGATCCCGTGCTGGCGGGCGGCCTGCAGCCAGCCCGGGAACTCCCGCATCATCTGGCCGAAGAACTGCTCGTCCGGGACGGCGGCGGGGTTCTCCACGGCGAAGAAGTCGGCGTTGTCGACCTTGCGTCCCTTGAGGTCGTCCAGCTTGCGCAGGAAGGGGAAGTCCTCCTCGCGTCCCACCGCCATGAACTGCCAGAAGACCGGGACGCGGGAGGCGTCCTTCATCGCGCGGGCCGCCTCCCGCCGGTCGAAGTTGCCTCCGTCGGTGACGAACATGACGTAGGTGGGCAGGTGCTGGGGGCCGCTGGCGCTGCGCGCGATCTGCTCGATCGGCGGGGCGTACTTCGTGCCGCCCCAGATGCCGCGGAGGCGGGTGATGCCGTCGGCCCAGGTCTGGAAGTTGGCCAGGGTGACGTCCGGGGCGTCGTGCAGCTGGGAGTCGAAGAGGTAGGCCTGGATGGTGCCGTCGTCGTCGAAGAGGAGCCCGGCGGCCAGGGCGCGCTCCACCAGGGCCTGATAGCGGCCGTCCTTGAACAGGGGACGGGACGAGCCGGACACATCCAGGACGAGCACGACCTGGGCCCGCTGACCGGCGAGACCGTGCTTGTCGATCGAGACCGCCGCCGCCTCGACCTTCTTCATCAGCGAGACCGAACCGGTGGCCTCGACCTTCTTGAGGATGTCGACCCGGCGGCGCTTCTCCAGGTCGATCGGCGTCGCCGGGGTCTGCACCGGTGGCGTCGGCTGCACCGGTGGCGTCGGCTGCACCGGTGGCGTCGGCCGGGCCGGTGGCGTCGGCCGGGCCGGGGGCGTCGGCTGGGGCTGGGCGGGTGGCGTGTCGGGTTCGTCGTCCACGGTGATGCCGTGGGTCTCCAGCAGTCGCTGCAGCCCCTCGGCGTACCCGTCACCCAGGCACCGCACCTTCCAGCCGCCGCCGTGCCGGTAGAGCTCGGCCATCTGCACGGTGGGCAGAGCCGGTGGGGTGTCCACTTCCAACCTCACCGCCGGGGCGCCGTCGACGGCGACCTCGGCACTGAGCGTTCCGGCGTGGGAGAGGTCGGGGACTCCGTCGGCCTGCCCGACGACGAGCACCCGGTGCACGTCGGCGGGCAACTGGTCGGAGCGGACGGTGACCGTGTCCGTCGCCGTGTCGATCGTGACCGCTCCTGCGGCACAGGAGGGTTGACTCCACAGCGCCACTCCGTTGTCGCCGTCCGCCGTCCCATCTGTCCGAACGCACAGAACGATGAGGTCGGCGTGAGCCTGCGCCGTCCGGAGTCGTAGGCTGGCCGTCCGACCGTTGGGTAGGAGGGCGTTCGCCCCGGGGCGTAGGACTGACATCCGAAGTACCTTCCCTGGCTGGTTTGGGCTATGTGAACCGGTGCCCACCGTAACAAGGGACCCGGAGAGCAGTACGGTTACGCAGTTTTTGCGCAAGGACGCGCTGCCGGCGAAGCGCCCGGCGGCCTTGACGAGCATGGAGGAAGCCTGGTGCCGCGACTGGACGAGAAGGTGGCCGTCATCTACGACGAGGTGCTGCGTCGGAATCCCGGTGAGATGGAGTTCCATCAGGCCGTGCACGAGGTGCTGGATTGCCTCGGCCCGGTGGTCGCCAAGCATCCCGAGTACGCCGACGCCGCCGTGATCCGCCGGCTGTGCGAGCCCGAGCGGCAGATCATCTTCCGGGTGCCGTGGGTGGACGATGCCGGCATCGTGCAGATCAACCGCGGCTTCCGGGTGGAGTTCAACTCCGCCCTGGGCCCCTACAAGGGCGGGCTGCGGTTCCACCCCTCGGTCTACCTGGGCATCATCAAGTTCCTCGGCTTCGAGCAGATCTTCAAGAACTCCCTCACCGGTCTGCCGATCGGCGGCGGCAAGGGCGGCAGCGACTTCGACCCGAAGGGACGCTCCGATGCCGAGGTGATGCGCTTCTGCCAGGCCTTCATGACCGAGCTCTACCGGCACATCGGCGAATACACCGACGTGCCGGCCGGTGACATCGGCGTCGGCGGCCGCGAGATCGGCTACCTCTTCGGCCAGTACAAGCGGATCACGAACCGGTACGAGTCCGGAGTGCTCACCGGCAAGGGGCTGGCCTGGGGTGGATCCCGTGTGCGCACGGAGGCCACCGGCTACGGCGTCGTGTACTTCGCCCAGGAGATCCTGCACGCGCGGGGCCAGTCGTTCGAGGGCAAGCGGGTCGTCGTCTCCGGCTCCGGCAACGTCGCCATCTACGCGATCGAGAAGGTGCATCAACTCGGCGGCACCGTGGTGGCCTGCTCCGACTCGGGCGGCCACATCGTCGACGACAAGGGCGTGGACCTCGACCTGCTCAAGGACCTCAAGGAGGTCAAGCGCGGGCGCATCGCCGACTACCCGGAACTGCGCGGCGGAGCGGCCCGCTTCGTGGCCGACGCGTCCGTGTGGCAGGTTCCGTGCGACATCGCCCTGCCCTGCGCCACGCAGAACGAGCTCAACGCCAAGGATGCGGACGCCCTGATCAGGAATGGCTGCACCATCGTCGCCGAGGGCGCGAACATGCCGTGCACCCCGGACGGCGCCCGGCGCCTGACCGAGGGCGGCGTCATCTTCGCCCCGGGCAAGGCGGCCAACGCCGGGGGAGTCGCCACCAGCGCGCTGGAGATGCAGCAGAACGCATCGCGGGACTCCTGGTCGTTCGAGTACACCGAGCAGCGCCTGGAGTTCATCATGCGCAGCATCCACGACCGCTGCCTGGAGACCGCGGAGGAGTACGGCATGCCGGGCAACTACTCCGCCGGCGCCAACATCCGCGGCTTCACCCAGGTCGCCGACGCCATGCTGGCCCTCGGGATCATCTGACCCGCCGGGCCGGGTCCTGCCGCGCAGCCTGGCCCCTGCCGCGCAGCCCGGCCCTCGTCCGACCAGCCGTTCGCGCGCCGACCACTTATGTGCCGACTGACCAGCGATCCCCGGTCAACGGACACACAGCCGGTCAACGCGCGAACAGCTGGTTGGGTGAGGGGGCGCCACCGACCAGGATCGCCGCGGGCCCGGCGCCCTGGCGGTCGTAGGCGATGGGGGTGCCATCCGTGGAGACGATGCCGTCCGTGGAGACCGTGCCGTCCATGAGTTCCTCGGGGGCGTCGGGATGAGCGTCCTCGTCGGCCCCGACTCAACCAGAGCCCACCCCCATCGTCAACCCGTAGGTTGAATACCGGCGGGTGCGACGTCACGCCGAGCGGGACTTGAGAGAATGCCGGGTGATCTTCGACCTGGATCGGATCGGAGCCGGCTTGCCGTTCGCGGCCGTCGCCGACGACGTGCGCGTGGCGCTGGAACAGGGCGCCGTCGTGGTGCAGGCGCCCGCCGGCAGTGGAAAGACCACGCTCGTCCCGCCGCTGGTGGCCGAGGTGACGGCCGGCGCACGACCGGGCCGCGCGCGACGGGTGGTGGTGACCGCGCCGCGGCGGGTGGTCGTGCGTGCGGCGTACCGGCGGCTGGCGTCCCTCAGCGGCCGGCCGGAACGAGTCGGTTACACGGTCCGCGGCGAGCGGCAGGTGAGCGGCGCGACCGCGGTGGAGTTCGTGACGCCCGGGGTGCTGCTGCGGCGCCTGCTGGCCGATCCGGATCTGCCCGGCGTGGCGGCCGTCGTGCTGGACGAGGTGCACGAGAGGGATCTCGACACCGACCTGCTCGTCGAGGTCCTCGCCGACCTGCGCGAGGTGCGTCCGGAGCTCACGCTGGTGGCGATGTCGGCCACCGTGGACGCCGTCCACTTCGCCCGGTTGCTCGGTGCCGAGGGCGGCGACCCCGCCCCGATCGTGACCTGCCCGGCGGCCAGCCATCCGCTGACGGTGGACTACGCGCCGGCCCCCGGCCCGGCGACCGGCCCCCGCGGTGTGGAGCGGGGTTTCCTGGAACACGTTGCCGCCCAGGCGGAACGGACACGTCGCGAGGACGCGGACACGCTGGTCTTCCTGCCCGGCGCTCGCGAGGTCGCCGAGGTGGCCGGGTTGCTGCGCGGCAGACTGGCCGGCGTCGAGGTGCTGGAACTGCACGGCTCGGTGCCCGCGCGGCAGCAGGACCGGGCGGTGGCCGGCCGGGCCGCACACGAGCCGCCCCGGATCGTGGTCAGCACGTCCCTGGCCGAGTCGTCCCTCACCGTTCCGGGGGTCCGGGTGGTGATCGACTCGGGACTGGCCAGACAGCCGCGCCGGGACAGCGGCCGGGGCCTGCACGGGCTGGTGACCGTGACCGAGTCGAGGGCCTCGGCGAGCCAGCGGGCAGGACGGGCGGCCCGTCTCGGCCCGGGACGTGTGGTGCGATGCTTCCCGGAGTCGCGGTTCGAGCGGATGGAGCCGTTCGCTCCACCGGCGATCCAGTCGGCCGATCTCAGTTCCGCCATGCTCACCCTCGCCGTCTGGGGCACGCCCGGCGCGGCGGGCGTCCGGCTGCCGACCCCACCCCCGGCGGCCGCGGCAGCCGATGCGATCCGGATGCTGTCGCGGCTCGGCGCGCTCGACCCGGACGGCCGGGCCACCGATCTCGGTCGGCGGCTCGCGCAGCTGCCCCTCGACCCCGGGCTCGGACGGGCGCTGCTGGACGGAGCGGTCGTGGTGGGCGCGGAACCGGCCGCCGAGGTGGTGGCGATGCTCGCCGGAGAACCGCCCGGAGGGGATCTCGTCGCGACTCTGAAGCAGCTGCGGGCCGGAGGTCATCCGGCATCCCGGCGCTGGGCCCGGGAGGCCGCCCGGCTGGCCCGACTGGCCATGAACCGGGAGACCGGCCACGAGCGCAGCCGCGAGGAGGCGGTCGGCTTCGTGACGGCTCTGGCCTATCCGGAGTGGGTGGCCCACCTGGAAGGGGGCAGCTACAAGCTCGCCTCGGGCACCCGGGCCGGCCTGCCGCCGGGCAGCCCGCTGGCCGGGCAGGAGTGGATCGCCGCGGCCGAGGTGACGAGAGCCGAGGGGCGATCCACGGCCGGCACGGGAGCCCTGATCCGCGGCGGCGCACCGATCTCCCGGCAGTCGGCGCTCCGGGCCGCGTCGCGTCTGGTCGAGGAGACCACCGAGGTGACCTTCCGCGACGGGTCGGTCTCGGCGCGGCGCCTGCGGCGGCTCGGCGGGATCCAGCTCTCCGCCGACAACGTCCGGCCGGATCGGCGGGCCGCGCTCGAGGCCGCGGCGGCGGCGGTGCGGGCCACGGGTCTCGGCCTCTTCCGGTGGGGCGGCGCGGCGAGCCGGCTGCGCCGCCGGCTGGCTCTCCTGCACCGCGTCCTGGGTCCGCCCTGGCCGGATGTCGGCGATGCCGCGCTCGTGGCCGACCTCGACAACCTGCGTGTCGAGATGGCGGCGATCGCCACCGGCACGCGCGCCGACCAGGTGGCTCTGACCGGCCTGCTCCGTCGCCTCCTGCCGTGGCCGGACGCCGCCCGGCTCGATGCCCTCGCTCCGGAGAGGCTGGCCGTTCCGTCCGGCCGCACCGCCACGGTCGACTACCCGGAGCCGGACGACGAACACGGCCGTCCGGTCGTGGCCGTCAAGCTCCAGGAGTGCTTCGGTCTGGCGGAGACGCCACGGCTCGTCGACGGCAGGGTGCCGGTGGTGATGCACCTGCTCTCCCCGGCCGGACGCCCGCTCGCGGTCACCGACGATCTCGCCTCCTTCTGGTCGGGGCCGTACCGGCAGGTGCGCGCGGAGATGCGCGGACGGTATCCCAAGCATCCGTGGCCGGAGGATCCGTGGACCGCGACGCCTTCCGCGCGCACCAGGAACGGGGGCCGGCGAACCGGGCCGGCCGGGCTCGATTGACCGGTCCGGCAGGTCCGTTCAGGCCGGCGGAGATGTTGGCGATCTCGTGTACTACCGTCACGATGGATACTCGGGCGGTGGCGGTCGAGCGGGAAGGAGGTGACCCCAATGGTCGACCCGATCGGCGCGGCCAAGAGGGTCTTTCTCTCCTGGCCGGTGCTGCGCCAGTTCAAGGACGGCGACTTCCTCGGGCGCGGCCCGGCGGTGACCTCCCCGACGACGCGTAGGACGGTCGCGCGCACCGAGACCGCCGACAGGATGGTGCAGAGCGTCTGCCCGTACTGCGCGGTCGGCTGCGGACAGCGGGTGTTCGTCAAGGACGAGAAGGTCATCCAGATCGAAGGCGATCCGGATTCCCCGGTCTCGCGAGGTCGGTTGTGCCCCAAGGGGTCTGCGTCCGAGCAGCTGGTGAACTCGCCGATCCGGCAGACCCGGGTGCTGTACCGGCGCCCGTACGGCACCGAGTGGGAGCCACTGGAGCTCGAGACCGCGCTGGACATGATCGCCGACCGGTTCGTCGAGGCCCGCCGGCACGGCTGGCAGGACGAGGACGAGCACGGCCATCCCCTCCGCCGGACGATGACGATGGCCTCCCTCGGCGGCGCCACGCTCGACAACGAAGAGAACTACCTGATCAAGAAGTTCTTCACCGCCGCCGGGGCGATCCAGATCGAGAACCAGGCGCGTATTTGACACTCCGCCACGGTTCCCAGTCTGGGAGCCTCGTTCGGGCGCGGCGGCGCCACCCAGTACGTGCAGGACTTGGCCAATGCGGATCTGATCATCATCCAAGGCTCCAACACCGCCGAGGCGCACCCGGTGGGGTTCCAATGGGTGGTCGAGGCGCGCCTGCGCGGTGCCAAGGTCATCCACATCGACCCGCGCTTCACCCGCACGACGGCCAACGCGGACAAGCACGTGCCGATCCGGGTGGGCTCTGACGTGGTGTTCATCGGCGCGCTGATCAACCACGTGCTCTCCAACGACCTGTACTTCGCGGAGTATGTGGCCGCCTACACCAATGCCGCGACGCTGATCAGCGAGGACTTCCGCGACACCGAGGATCTGGACGGCATCTTCTCCGGCTACGACCCGGAGACCGGCACCTACGACCGCAGTTCGTGGCAGTACGAGGTGGACGAGAACGGTCAGCCGAAGAGGGACGAGACGCTGCAGCATCCGCGCGCGGTGATCAACATCCTCCGGCGCCACTACTCCCGCTACACGCGCGATCTGGTCACCGCGATGTGCGGCATCTCGGCCGCGGACTTCGACCAGGTGGCGAACCTGATCGCCGAGAACTCGGGCCGGGAGCGGACCACCTGCTGGGTGTACGCGGTCGGCTGGACGCAGCACACCCTGGGCGTGCAGTTCATCCGCTCCTGCGCGATCCTGCAGTTGCTGATGGGCAACATGGGCCGTCCCGGCGGCGGCATCATGGCGATGCGCGGCCACGCCTCGATCCAGGGCGCCAGCGACATCCCGACGCTGTACAACCTGCTGCCCGGCTACCTGCCGATGCCGAAGGCCGGTACGGACGACACCCTGGCCGACTATCTCGGCAACCTCCGCAGTCCGACGCAGAAGGGTTTCTGGGCGGAGGGCGAGTCCTATCTGGTCAGTCTGCTCAAGGCCTGGTGGGGTGACGCCGCCTCGGCCGAGAACGACTGGTGCTACGACTATCTGCCCCGGCTCACCGGTCCGCACGGCACGTACCAGTCGGTGCTGGACATGGTGGACGGCAAGATGGACGGCTACTTCGTCCTGGGCCAGAACCCGGCCGTCGGCTCCGCCCACGGGCGGTTGCAGCGGGAGGGTCTGGCCAACCCGAAATGGCTGGTCGTCCGCGACTTCCAGGTTATCGA
>JBDIAG010000076.1:0-11075 GCA_039812305.1 Actinomycetales bacterium
ACGGGGTCGGCATCGAGAACGTCATGTTCGAGGCCGCCGACGGCCCGGTGTTCGAGTGGTACGTCAAGAACTACGGCAACGAGGTCAATCTCTTCGTCGACCACTCCCAGATCCTGCAGCTCGAAGGCCTCCGACAGAACATCTGGGGCAACAAGTCCACCTGGGGCCGCGTCATCAACCCCGCCTGACCGGGACCGGTCGACCCCCGCGCCGTGTTGTGTCACCGTGGGCCCGGATACGGGTCTGCGGTGACAGAACACAGACGTTGGTCGCCGGGGACCGTCAGGACCGGTTCTCGTCGAGGTACCAGTCGGGGAGGGGGCTGGGCCGCAGGTCGGTGGGGTCGCCCGGAAGGGTCAGGGTCAGCACGGCGCGCTCGATCTCGGGCCGGGCGTTGAGTGCGTCCTCGACCGATTGCAGTCGCACGGCCACCTCGGATTCCGGCGCGTTGCCGACCACGTCCACCGCGGCGACCAGGAAGATCCGCTCGGCACCGACCCATTCCATGTGCAGGAAGCTGACCCGCTCGATGGCGTCGTGTTCCAGCAGAGCGGTGAGAGCGGCGTTGCGGGCCAGCGGTGTCACCCGCTCACCGGTGAGGAAGTCCATGTTGCGGCGGATCAGGAAGATGGCGACCACTCCGAGCAGGATGCCGACCACGATCGAGCCCAGAGCGTCCCAGACCGGATCGCCGGTGACCTGGTGCAACGCCATCCCCAGCGCCGCGATCGCGATGCCGATGATCGCGGCGAAGTCCTCGGCGAAGACCGCGCGCAACATCGGATTGGACGTGACGCCCAGGTAGCGCAGCGGCTGCAGCCGCCGTTGTAACGCTCCGGCCCGTGTCTGCCGGAAGGCTTGCAGGAACGACGTGCCCTCCAGCACGAGCGATATCGCGAGGACTCCGTATCCCCAGGCGTACGAGACGCCCTCCTCCTCCGGCGCGTTCAGGGACTGGATCCCGTGCCAGACCGAGACCGCGGCACCGACCGCGAAGAGCCCGAACGCCGCGAACATCGACCAGATGTAGCCCTCGCGGCCATAGCCGAGCGGATGCGTCTCGTCCGCCGGCTTGGCGGCGCGGCGGGTACCGACGAGGAGGAAGATCTCGTTGCCGGTGTCCGCCCACGAGTGCGCCGCCTCGGCGAGCATCGACGCCGACCCGGTGACGACCGCCGCGAACGTCTTCGCCACCGCGATGAGCAGGTTGGCTGAGAACGCCACGATGACGGTCAGGAGACTCTCCTGATCCGGTCCCGTGCTTTCCCGTGCCTGGGCGTCTTCCCCGGAAGAGCTCATAGCGGCAGCGTAGGCGGTGCCGGGAATCGGCTTGGGACACTTGCCCCCTCTCGCGGCGTCTATCCGGTGGGAGGTGGGATGCGCTCGCGCTCAGGTTTCGACGAGTTCGTCGCCGCGCACGCGGCGGCGTTGCTGCGGGCTGCCTGGCTGCTCACCGGAAACCTGCACGACGCCGAAGACCTCGTGCAGGAGACGCTCACCCGGCTCTACGTGCACTGGCCCAGGGTGCGGGCAGCCGAGCATCAGCTCGCCTATGCCCGGACGTCCCTGGTGCGGTGCCACATCAGTCGGCGCCGAGTTCGCCGGGCCAGCGAGACACCAGTCGACGAACTGCCGGAGAGCGTTGCCCCCCAGACGGATCCGGACACTCGCCTGATGCTCTCGCAAGCTCTGGCGCGACTCTCACCTATCGATCGCGCCGTGTTGGTGCTGCGGTACTACGAGGGTCGAACAGCTCCGGAGGTTGCCGCCACGCTGCGGATCTCGGCGGGCGCTGTACGCAAGCGGGCGGCCCGAGCACTGGCCGAGGTCCGAACGCACCTCCCGACGGACGACTCCGATCTGGTGACGCGAAGCGGAGGTGAGCATGATCGACCATGAAGAGCGCCTTACCCAGGCGATGAAGCGGGCGGTCGTGGACGTGAAGGCGGATCCGACCATGCTCGCCGCCCGGGCCAGGCAAGCTGGCCGAAGGCGGTTGAGGCGACGGGTGTCGCTGCGGGTCGTGACCGCCGGTCTGGCGGCAGTGATCATCGCCATCGCGGGCGGGACGATCTGGCAGCGGATGTCGCCGGCCACGATCGCACCGGCAGCATCGCTGACGCCCGCGCCCGAACAGACCGGCGACGCTGCGCCACCGTTACTGCAGGTCCAGGACGGCGAGGTCCTCGTCTCGTGCGGCGGCCCGCCCGGGTGGAAACCGTCCGTGATCGAACACGGCCTCGTCGGAGCGGACCGTCGACAGTTCGTGCCGGCCCTGAAGGCTCTGGTGGAGGAGTCGCCGACGGAGGCACCACGCGAACTCGTGGCAGCGGCCGATATCGACGACGCTCCCTGGCGCGTTGTGGCGATGGACGGTAGTGAGGCAGTCCTGTCGGTGGGGGAAGACCTTGATGTCGTCAAGCCCGTCTATCTGGAACGACGGCTCGGGAAGTGGCAGGTCACCAGCTGGAGTGATGGCTGCAGTCTCGAGCCCGTCCTCGCCTCGTCCACTGCCAACTGGGTGCAGGTGTCCTCGAGCAACGAACCTGCCGATCCCAGCGGACGACGATTCGTCGCCAGGCCACTGCCGGGGGACGCCCTCGACGTCCAGGTCTGGGTACGCGAGAACGCGTGCGCCTCCGGTCGTGATCCACGTCCGTATCTGCGTGAACCGGCCTTCGTGGAGACTCCCGACAGTGTCACGGTCTACTGGACGACCATGGCCGACGACACCATGGTCTTCTGTCCCGGTGTGGCACCGGAGCCGGTCACACTCCGGCTCCCGTCCCCGCTCGGTGATCGGCAACTCCTCGATGGATCGACCTGGCCGGCCACACCGTTGCGCGCCGAACCGTGACATCTGCCCTGCCGTCCGCGAAAATGAACGGCTTCGCGCGCGATTGACGAATCCTGAGATCGGTGGTCGACGCCGATTCTCGGCCTTCGTTAGGATGGGGTCGTGGCAGATACACCTGCGGCACAGCGCATCCGAGCGGTATTCACCATGTACGAATTTGGTGAGAAGATGTATCGCGCCAAGGTCTCTCGCGACCACTCTGACGCCGGACAAGCCGAGATCGAGCGTCTGGTGAATGCGTGGCGGGTGGATCGTCCAGGGGCACCGACCGGCGATGCGGTGGGACGGGCCTCCGACCGGTTTCGATGAACCAACTGGAAGCGGCACTGCGACGAGCCGCGGATGATCTGACCGGACGTGGCCTAGCTTGGGCCCTGATCGGGGGCTTCGCCGTGTCGGCCCGCACGGAACCGCGCTTCACACGCGATATCGATATCGCCGTCGCTGTCAACGACGACACGGCCGCGGAAGGTCTGATCCGTTCGTTGTTGACCAATGGATACAGCCTGTCCTCCGGACGGTGGTCACTGCGATTCTCGCCGCGCCGGTGAGGGCTCCGCTCGCCCCTGCGGACGTCCCGATTTGATCACGGAGAGTGACGGTCGCCGGTGATGTACCCGGCTCACCCAAACGGCGCAGCCCATCCGGTGCAGCTTCGGGGCTCCGGGTCACTACCTGCTGGGACGACCGTCCCACGATGACCCATGTCCCACCATGTGTGCCGAGCGTGACGTATCCGACACGAATGCGCGAACCGTCCGTACTAAGGCGATGCTAACCTCAGCGACCGAGCGTCGCTATTCGGTCACTCGGAGTGAAATTTTCCAGGTGTGAGTCGGGGTCGAGGTGCGGCGACCGAAGATCGAAGAGACCCCGAATTGAAAGAGGACCCCGATGGGCTTGCTCACTCCCCGAAGAGCGTCTGCCGCGCTCCTGACTGCCGGCGTGATGGCGCTGTCGCTGGTCAGCGCTCCCTCCGCCAGCGCCGCGACCCTGTCGCGTTCGGCGCTGTCGGTGACCGTCAACGGCAACACGGTCACCGCGAACACGACGGTCTACGCCTCCCCCTCCACCTGGTCCACCGAGGCTGGCATCTGCGCGCGCAGCGCCTCCGACGAGCACTACGACTTCCCCAAGTCCGCCGTCACGCTGCGGTCGAACGGCACCACCTTCACCAAGACCCGGACGTTCCCGGCCGGCACCTACACCTACTGGGCGTGCGCCCAGATCGACGGACGCTGGACGGGAGTCGGTGCCCGCCAGACCTTCACGGTCGGCTCCAGCACACCGGCCCAGCCGCCGGCCGCCAACACCGGGACGACCACCGGAACCGCCAGCGGGCAGTCGATGCCGACCGGCGACCTGCCGGGCTGGAAGCAGGTCTTCGCCGACGACTTCAGCACCTCGGTCTCCGGCGGTTCGTTCCCGGGTCCGTACGCCTCGAAGTGGTCGTACTACGACGGCTTCTACGACACCTTCGGCACCGGCTACTACGACCGCTCGGCCATCTCCGTCCACGACGGCATGATGGATCTGCACCTGCGCACCGAGAACGGCCGGCCGATCGCCGCCGCCCCGGTTCCGATGACCGACCGCGGCTGGCGCGGCCAGACCTACGGCCGGTACAGCGTGCGATTCAAGTCGGATCGCCTACCCGGCTACAAGGCGGCCTGGCTGCTGTGGCCCGCGTCGAACGTCTGGAACGAGGGGGAGATCGACTTCCCCGAGGGCGGGCTGGACGAGAACATGTGGGGCTTCAACCACTGCAAGAACAACCCGCGCACCAACTGCTACTGGCTCGACACCAAGACCTCGTTCAACGACTGGCACACCGCCACGATCGAGTGGTCCCCGGGCCGCATCAACTACATTCTCGACGGCAAGACCATGGGGACGACCACGAACTCGGTGCCGACCACGCCGATGAACTGGATCCTGCAGACCGAGACCGGCGGCAGCCGGCCGGCCAGCAACGTCAACGGACACCTGCTCATCGACTGGGTGACGATCCACACCTGGAACGGCTGACCTCGACTCGTTTGACACCGGCGGAGGACTGGACGATCACCGGTCCTCCGCCGGTGTGTGGTTGGTCGCCCAGGCGCGTTCGATGAGCTCGCCGAGCACCCCGGAATCGACCTGGTCGAGACGCTTGATGTACAGGCAGCCCTTGCCGGTTGTGTGCTTGCCCAACCGCTCCAGAAGGTCCGCATTGCTGCCGTAATAAGTCAATCCGTACAGCGTGAGGGCAGTCTTGCGTGGCGCCAGCCCGATGGCGAACCATTCGTGCTGCTTTCCGTCCGCGGTCGTGTAGGGCTGGCGACCGAAGCCGATCATGGACGGTCCCCAGACGACGGGGTCGGCTTGCGTCAACTCCGCCATCAGGGAGAGCACCGTCTCGGCCTCGCCGCGACGGCGCGGATCCTCGATGTTCGCGACGACGACGCTCACGTCGTCGGCCGTCGGTCCGGTCTTGTGGTCGGTGGCCATGTCTGCTCGCTGCCTCCTCCGTGCGTCCCCCGCGGTGGTGATCGGACGCCCACCCCCGACGTGCCCGGAGCCGCCGGTTTCGCGCAGGCGACGTCGAAAGTTGGGACTTCCACGGTGGCACACATCCACAGCGAATGGCCCTGTGGACAACTCCCGAGTCGGATTGCGATCTGCTCTAGCGTCCGGGCATGGACAGCGACCACGACCAGCCGGGCGGCATACCGCAGCAGCCGTCCCCGACATCCTGCGGCGCACCGATCCAGGGCAGCGGCTGGTCGGGTCACGGGCTCCAGCTGTCGCCGGAGCAGGTCGACGCGGTCCGCCGCGTGGCCGAGATCGCGACAGCACACGAGCCGGCGCTGACCGGTCTGCTGACCCGTGTCGTCGACGCCGTGCCCGGAGCGACCCTGGCCGGCCTCGACCATCGGATCAAGCAGTTCGACTCGCTGGCGCGCAAGGCGGCGACGCTGCTCGACCGGCGGATGAGCCTCGCGGATGCCTGTGAACACCTCAACGACCCGGTCCGGTTCACTGTCGTCGCCCCACGACAGCGCTATACGGCGGTCACGCGGTCGGTCATCGCGACGCTCGAAGACCGTCGACTGACGCTGGAGGGCCACTGGAACAACTGGGGCAGACCCGGCTACCAGGGGCTGAACACGACCTGGCTCACCTCGGCGCGAATCCGTTTCGAGATCCAGTTCCACACCCCCGAGTCCTACCGGGCGGCGCGCGAGACCCATGCCTGGTACGAGCGGAGACGGTTGCCCGGGAACCTGCCGGAGGCCAGGCTCCGGTTGCAGCAGCGCATCGAGGAGGCGTACGCGCAGGTCCCGACGCCGCCGGGGGCCAGTGGGATGCTGCCCGGACGATCCGGGCGAGTCCGGGCGCGGGCAGTGTCGAGAACCGGACCGGTACCGGACGCCGTCGCGCGCACCACTCGCCGCAGTCGCACCGCGCCCGGGCTGGGGAGAGACTGAAGGCGATGACGAATCACGACCTACCTCGATGGACCTACTTCAGCGCCGAGAAGCCGTGGGAAGACCGCGACCGGCCGAGCCCGGCGCTGATCTACGGACGCTACGAGTCGGCCGATCCGGAAGGCACCTGCCAGGTGCTCTCACCCCAGGGTCACTGGGAGCCCAGCGAGTTGCTCCGTCGGCGCACGGCCGGGGAGATCCGCCGGCTGGATCTGCACATGGCGACGGTGGACGCATTGGCCGAACTGGTAACGCTGAGTGTCGAAGCGGGCCGCATCGCAGCACTGCCGGAGGACCTCGCCCCGCGGCCCCGGCCGCAACCCGCCGCGCGCCGCTGGCTCTACCTCGTCTTCGCCCGTCCGCCCCGCGCCGGCTCCGCCCTCCACCCCTCGCTGGCGGACGGACGCAACTTCATCGAGTGGCTGAAGAAGGATGTGCCCCTGATCCCGCGGGGGGAGTCGATCCTGCGCCACGACGACCTCTTCGTCGGCCGCTCCGACCTGGACCGGGTCAAGTACAACCTCCAGTCGCTGCGACGCGACGGCACGTGGCGCAACGACGACACCTGGGAACGTCATGCCTGGTTCGGCGACACGACCTTCCTGCCTCTTGAGATCAGCACCGAACTGGCCCGGGACCTCATCCTGGACGGCTACGACGTCGGCTACTACCAGTACCTCCCGGACGACCTGCCGTCCTGAGCCGTCCGACCGATCATGCGCCGAGCAACCACGTAGGTGTCGAGTAGCCAGTGATCGCGGGCTACTCGACACATAACTGGATGTCGGGCGAACAAGCGGCTGGACGGTAGGCCGGCCCCGGACCGGTCCCGGGCCCGGAACTGGACGGCACACCGGCCCCGGACGGAACTGGACGGCAGACCGGCCCCGGACCCGGAACTGGACGGCAGGCCGGCCCCGGATCCGGAACTGGACGGCGGACCGCCCTCAGCCCGCGGCCTGCTTGGCCAGGGCCAGCCAGGTGTCCACCACGGTGTCGGGGTTGAGAGACATCGTGTCGATCTGCTGTTCCAGGAGCCAGGCGGCGAGGTCCGGGTAGTCCGAGGGGCCCTGTCCACAGATGCCGACGTACTTCCCCTGGGCCTTCGCGGCCGTGATCGCCAGCGAGAGCATGTGCTTCACCGCCGGGTCGCGCTCGTCGAAACTGCCTGCCACCAGGGCGGAGTCGCGGTCGAGCCCGAGGGTCAGCTGCGTCATGTCGTTGGAGCCGATCGAGAATCCGTCGAAGAACTCCAGGAACCGGTCCGCGATCACCGCATTCGACGGCACCTCGCACATCATCACGACCTGCAGGCCGTTCTTGCCGCGCTCCAGCCCGTGCAGCCCGAGCAGGTCGACGACCCCGGCCGCCTCGCCGAGGGTCCGCACGAACGGGATCATCACCTTGACGTTCGTCAGGCCCATCTCGTCCCGCACGTACTTCAGGGCCTCGCATTCCATCGCGAAACACTCGGCGAAATCGGGCGACAGGTACCGGGAGGCTCCCCGGTACCCGATCATCGGGTTCTCCTCGTGCGGCTCGTAGAGCGGGCCGCCGACCAGGTTCGCGTACTCGTTCGACTTGAAGTCGGACATCCGCACGATCACCGGCTCGGGCGCGAACGCGGCGGCGATCGTCGCCACACCCTCCGCCACCCGCTGGACGAAGAACTCGCGCGGGGAGGCGTAGGCGGCAATCGTCTCGGCCACCTGCTCCTTGAGGTCGCTGTCCAGCGTCTCGAAGTCCAGCAGCGCCCTCGGGTGGATCCCGATCTGCCGGTTGATGATGAACTCCAGCCGAGCCAGGCCCACGCCCGCGTGCGGGAGCCGGGAGAAGGCGAACGCCTGCTCGGGCGTCCCCACGTTCATCATGATCTTCACCGGGATCTCGGGCATCTCGTCCAGCTGGGTCTCCTCGACCGAGTAGTCGAGCAGTCCGTCGTAGATGTAGCCGGTGTCGCCCTCGGCGCAGGACACCGTCACCTCGGTGCCGTCCGCCAGCTCCCGGGTGGCCGAGCTCGTGCCGACCACGGCGGGTATGCCCAGCTCGCGCGCGATGATCGCGGCGTGACAGGTGCGTCCACCCCGGTTGGTGACGATCGCGGAGGCCCGCTTCATGATCGGCTCCCAGTCCGGGTCGGTCATGTCCGCCACCAGCACGTCACCGGGGGTGAAGGACGCCATCTCGTCGATCGATCGCAGCACGCGCACCGGGCCGGCGCCGATCTTCTGCCCGATCGCGCGACCCTCGATCAGGGCCTTTCCCTTGGCGTTCAGCTTGAATCGCTGCAGGGTTCCGGCGCTGGCCCGGGACTGCACGGTCTCCGGCCGGGCCTGCAGGATGTACAGCTTGCCGTCGATGCCGTCCTTGCCCCACTCGATGTCCATCGGCCGGCCGTAGTGCTTCTCGATCGTGACCGCCTGCCGGGCCAGCTCGCTCACCTCGTCGTCGGTCAGCGAAAGTCTGCGGCGCTCCGCCTCGTCCACGTCGACGAACTCGGTCGTGCGGCCCACCGTCTTGTCGGCGGTGTAGACCATCTTCATCGCCTTGCCGCCGACTCCGCGCTTGAGGATCGCCGGGCGCCCGGCGGCCAGCGCCGGCTTGTAGACGTAGAACTCGTCGGGGTTCACCGCGCCCTGCACGACGCCCTCGCCCAGCCCGTAGGCCGAGGTGATGAAGACGGCGTCGCTGAAGCCCGATTCGGTGTCCATCGTGAACATCACGCCGGAGGACCCCACGTCGGAGCGCACCATCCGCTGCACGCCGGCGGAGAGCGCGACCGCGTCATGCTCGAACTTGTGGTGCACCCGGTAGGCGATCGCCCGGTCGTTGTACAGGGACGCGAAGACCTCCCGGATCGCGACCAGGATCGCGTCGATCCCGCTGACGTTGAGGAAGGTCTCCTGCTGGCCGGCGAAGGACGCCTCCGGCAGGTCCTCCGCGGTCGCCGAGGACCGCACCGCGAACGACAGCTCGTCGGAGCCTCCGGACAGCTCCTCGAACGCGGCGCGGATGTCCCTCTCCAGGTCCTCCGGGAAGGGCTGGGCGATCATCGCCTCGCGCAGCTGCTTGCCGACGATGGCGAGCTGGGCGACGTCGTCGGTGTCCAGGCCCGCCAGGGCGTCGTTGATCGTGGTGGCGAGGTCGGTCTGCCCGATGAACCGCCGGTAGGCGTCCGCCGTGGTCGCGAAACCGTCGGGCACCGACACGCCCGCCCCGGCCAGGTTGGCCACCATCTCACCGAGAGAGGCGTTCTTACCGCCTACCTGCTCCAGATCGGCCATGCCGATCTCGCGGTACCAGCGGACATTCGGCGAAGTGGTCATCGACGCGACTTCCTCTCGGGGTGAGCCATCCGTTGCAGGATGACCGTGGACATTTCCTCCACGGATTTCGCGGAGGAATTGACAAAGGGGATGCGGTGGGTGGCGAACATCGCCTGGGCGCGGCGCAGCTCGTACGTGCACTGCTCCAGGGAGGCGTAGCGGGAATTGGGCCGACGCTCCTGGCGCACCTGCGAGAGCCGCTGCGGTGTCGTGACGATGCCGAAACATCGGTTCTGCAGATCCCGGATCGGCCGCGGCAGGTCCGTGCTCTCGAGGTCCTCGTCCACCAGCGGGTAGTTCGCCACGAACACCCCGTGCTGGAGGGCGAGGTACATCGTCGTCGGCGTCTTCCCGCACCGCGACGGCGCCACCAGGATCACGTCCGCCTTGTCGAGGGCGCGCAGGCTCTGGCCGTCGTCGTGCTCGATCGCGTATTCCACCGCCTGCATCCGGGTGTTGTAGCGGTGGACGTCTCCCAGCCCGTGGAGTCTGGCCGGGACCCGGCGTCCCTTCACGCCGAGGATGGCCTCGACCCGGCTCATGTGCATGTCGAAGAAGTCGATGAGGGGCACTTGGCTCTTGTGCAGTTCCGCGCGGATCTCGTCGACCGCGGTGGTGGTGAAGGCCAGCGGGACGATCGGCCCCTCCTCACGCACCCGATCGAGTTCGGCGACCACTTCGCGGGCCTCTTCGACCGTGGTGATGAAGGGGATGAGTCGCCGCTCGAACGTCAGCTCGGGGAACTGGGTGAGCAGGGCGTTGCCCATCATCTCCGCGCTGATCCCCGTGGAGTCGGAGAGAAAGAACACCGGGACGGGGGAACCGTCCTCGGGACTGGACGTCATCGTTCAGCTCCCCTCCAACCCCGATGGGTCATCGGACCCCGGGTCATTCCGGCTGTCGTGGACACGAGGATGCCATGTCGTGGAATCCTGCTCACGCAGTGTGTCGGAGATCGAACTGGCCGCGCTGTGATCCCGGTCTCGTTACCAGTGTGACGTTGCGTTCAGACAACCTCAGAAAGACCTCAGCCACGGGACGGCTCACCGACCCGGCCGGCCCGCCCAGGTGGCCAGGGCGGCGGCCGCGAACGTGATCAGCACCCCGGCCATCGGCAGGGGTCCGAACGCGCCCCGGTGCGCGGGCGAGACCACGTCCAGGAGCACGGCCGTGGCGATGTTGCCCAGGAGGGAGGTGACCGCGAAGACCAGGATCCCGACATGACGCACCGCCCACGCCCCGACGGCGATGTACACCATGCCCAGTAGACCGCCGGTCCAGGCCCACCACGGGGCGTCCACCGGCGAGACGGGCGGACGACCCGCGAGCGCCTGCACGAGCAGGATCAGCACCAGGACGACGGTCCCGACGCAGAAGTTCGCGAGCGTGGCGACGTACACCGAATCGGTAGCGACCCCGACT
>JBDIAG010000077.1:0-10984 GCA_039812305.1 Actinomycetales bacterium
CGACCCGGTCGAGCAGGCCCTCGGCCCGCAGTTCGTCCACCACGGCCTTGGCGGTGAAGCCGAGGCCCGGGTCGACGACGGCGACGCGGTCGGGGCCGCCGATCACGTATCCGTTGGCTCCCTGAGCCTTGTCCAGTCGATGGATGTCGCCGGTGATGTGTTGCATGGGGTCCTCCCGGACCAGTCGGAGCCGGGGTCGCCGGCCGGAGTCGAAATGGAAATCGGAATCGTTGGATCGGAACAGGTCACGACCAGCAGGGCCGCACGGTGCGATAGGCGACCCGGAGCACGCCGGAGTCCTCGACCAGGTCGTCCTCGCACTGCACGGTGGCGAGCAGGCCGGGGCCGGAACGCAGGATCAGGGTGGTGGAGACGGCCCGGCTGACCGCACGCTGATGGGTCGAGTCGCCCAGCCGGGTCCCGAACATGTAGTGCCGGATCCAGACGCCCTGGTCGTCGCGGTTGGCACGATGCACCCGCGCGGAGTGGACGATCGCGGCGCGACCGATCATCACCTCGCCGGTGAGGCGGTTGTCGAACACCGCGTCGGAGGTGAAGGTGTCCGCGTAGGAGTCGAAACGGCCGTCGTCGATGGCATGGCACTGACGCGCGAGCGTGTCCTTGACCATGACCGGGAGGACCCTCATGCCGGGTTCACCCCGTCCACGTAGACGGTGCGGTTGCGGACCGTCCAACGGCCGTCGACCCGCTCCAGGACGTCCTCGCACACGCTCGAGACGTGCACGGCGGGCGCCGCGGCGGCGGACGCCTCGACCACCAGGACGTACTGCCGGGTGTGCACGTACGTGCCGACCTGGTGCACGCGCAGCGCGGTCGGCAGGTGCCGGTGCCGGATGCCCTCGGCGTTGCGGCGGTCCCAGCGACGGGTCGTCTCCTGCGCGATGGCCTCCCGCCCGGTCACCACTCCGGAGGCGCCGGCGAAGGTCGCCCGGGCGTGGAAGGTCTCCGCCCAGGCCCCGATCTCGCCGGAGTCGAGCAGGGCGAAGTGCTCGGCGTAGAAGGATTCGACGTCGAGGGCGAGCCAGCCGGTGGTGGCCGCCGGCTCCCGGTCGGTGGAGGTGCCGGCCGGTGGCGTGGGGACGAACGTGGTGTCGAGCTGAGTCATGACGGGATTCCTTTCGGGCCAGGCGGTTTCGGTGATCAGAGATCGGAATGCAGCGCGTCCGGCGAGAATTCGCGCAGCTGCGCCATGGCGGCGGCGAGATCGACCGGCCGGCCGGTGATGTCGGCGATGCCGGCGTGCAGATTGCCGACCAGCCGTTCGGGATCGAGCCAGTCGCGGAAACGTCCGAGGTCGGCGGCCCGGGCCGCCGCCAGCGGGCTGAGCCCCTCTCGCACGCAACGCTGGGCCAGGGTCCAGCACCAGTCCAGGTAGTCGAGGTTCTCGTCGAGCACAGCGGGGCCGGCCACCGGCCCGTGCCCCGGCACCACCGTGACCGGCCGCAGCCCGGCCAGCCGGCGCACGGCCCGGACGGTGCCGCGCAGGGAGCCCATCAGCACGAACGGGGTCACCGAGCTCATCACCAGGTCGCCGGCGTAGAGCACCCGGTGCCGGGCGTCCCAGACCGTGACGTCGCTGCCGGTGTGCGCGTTCTCGACCTCGTCGAGGACGATCTCGCGACCGTCCACGATCGACATCGAGCCGGTCATCCGCAGCGTGGCCGGATGGATCCGCAGCTCGCCCCAGGACGCCTCCGGCCAGATCCCGCACATGTCGGCTCCGGCGAGCGCCGTGGTCCTGGCCGTGCCCTGCGAGGCGATCACCGGGCCCAGGGTGGCGAGCACGCTGTTGCCGAACGTGTGGTCACCGTGGAAGTGCGTGTTGACCGTCACCACCTGGCGGCCCCGGGCGACGTCCAGCACGAGATCCCGCAGCCGCTCGTTGCGCTGCTGCGTGGCCATCGTGTCGACGACCACGACGGTGCCGTCCAGCTCGATCAGGCCGACGTTGTTCAGACCCCAGCCGCCGGGCGGCTGGGTGACCGCTCGACCGCCGGGAACCGGTTCGCAGACAAGGGTTCCCGCCGAGGTATCGACGATGCCGGCGGTCACCGCCCGCTCTCCAGCCTGGCCTTGATCCGGGCCATCGTCAGCTGGCTGTTGCGGCCGATGGTGTCACGCAGTGCGGACTCCAGCCGGCTGCCGGGCAGTGCCCGGGCGGTCTCGGCGCGCACCGAGACCAGATGGGTCGAGGTGAGCCGGGTTCCGGGCCCGGTCGAGGTGGCGACCCAGGCTCCGGCGTGGCCGGCCAGCTGCGGCGGGAAGTCGATCTGCTTGTACAGCACCCTGGAATCCGAGCGCACCCGGATGGACCGGGTGGTGTGACGAGCCCCCGAACCGTCGGTGATCTCCATCGTGAGCTCCTGCTCGTCGTCCCCGAGCGGCCGGACGGTCGAGGACAGGACGTGCGGCAGCAGTTGCGGCCAGTCCTCGCCGGCCCAGATCAGCTCGAGCACGTGCGCCGGAGCGGCGGCGATGACGATCGAGTCGTCGAATCGGACGAGGACGTCGCCGCGGCCGGTGGTCTCGGCGAGGGACCGCAATTCCCGGGTGCTGTTCTCCTCGACGGCCGCGCGGACGAACTCCACCGAGCTCTCCGGGGCCTCCCAGGCGTGGCGGAGCACGACGTGGGCGCCGTCCTCGGCCGCCGCGATCGTCCAGTCGCCCCGCATCGTGGACAACGGCGCGGCCGGGCGGGACTGTTCGAAGCCGATGGTGCCGGACCCGTAGCGCCGGGTCGTCTCCCAGGAGCGCACCGACTCCCCGGCCAGGGCCCAGATCCGCAGCCGGTCACCGGACTCGTCGCGGCTGAGCACGTCGACCGCGATGGTGGGCGGGAAGCGGACCGGCCAGTGCTCGGCATGCACCAGCGCGTCGACGACGTCGACCGGCGCCTGCGGCAGGACGATCTCGTGGGTTGCGGTTTCGACAGGCACGACTCCCCCTCAGTAGTTCCCGAGCCCGCCACAGACGTTCATGGCCTGGCCGGTGACGATCGCGGCCTGCGGGCTGAGCAGATAGCTGACCATCGCGGCCACCTCGGCCGGCTTGCTGTAGCGGCCCTTCGGGATCTTGGCCTCGAAGCGCTTGCGGACGGCGTCCTCGCTGGTCTCCCAGGCCCGCGCGTAGTTGGCGATCACCGTGTCTGCGAGCGGTGTGTCGACGTAGCCGGGGCAGACCGCGTTCACCGTCACGCCGGTGTCCTTGAGCTCGAGGGCCAGCGACTTGGTGAAGCCGATCACCGCGTGCTTGGAGGCGCAGTACGGGGTCGCCAGGGCGACTCCCTGCTTGCCCGCGGTCGAGGCGATGTTGAGGATGCGCCCCTGGTCGCTGGAGGTGATCCGGGCGGTGGCGAGCACCGCCCGGGTGACCAGGAAGACCGAGCGGAGGTTCGCCGCGACGATGTCGTCCCACAGGCCGGTCGGCAGCTCGGCGAGATGTCCGCCGCCGGACCGGCCGGCGTTGTTCACCACGACGTCGATCCGGCCGCGTCGATCGGCGATCTCGCGGACGTAGTCGCCGACGGCCTGTTCGTCGGTCACGTCGCAGCCGGTGGCCACGACGTCGCCGCCGGCGGCCCGCAGGCTCTCGGCGAGTTCGTCCATCGGCTCGCGGCGGCGGGCGCACAGCTCGACCGCGTACCCCTCCTCGCTCAGCCGGGTCACGATGGCAGCGCCGATCCCGGACGACCCGCCGGTCACCAGGGCGACGCGGGGACGGCTCACAGCCGGCCGACCAGCTGCGCGGACTGGACCATCTCCACCAGGTCGTCGGGCGTCCAGTTGCCGCCGATGCCGTCGGGCAGCCGGACGTCGGCCTCGGCCTCGATCGCCGTGACGATGGCGACCACCGACAGGCTGTCCAGATCGAGATCGTCGAAGCTCTGGGCGCCGATGGTGAGATCGAGCTCCACCATTCCATCCTCGCCGGCGGCCACCTTGGCGATCCGGACGAAGTCCTCGAGCGTGAATTCAGACATATCCTGCTCCTTCGAACTGGTTCTGGTTCTGGGTTGACTGGTTTCGGGTCGACTGGTTTGTGGGTGGACTGGTCGTCGGTGGTGTCGTCTCGAGGCGGCTGGCCTCAGGGCGCGACAGGGAATGAACGCTGTGGTGTCGCTTCCCGGGCGGGCCCTTAGGCGGCCGGGACGGCGGCGAGAGCCAGAGCAGACAGGAATCCTCCGTACCCGCGTGACAACACGACCGCGAGAGGTCGCTCCAGCGGGCGAGGCGCCGTCACCAGGTCGAGGCCCGGCAGGGGGTCGCGGACGTCGGCGAACGGGATCCAGCCGGTGTGCAGGCAGAGGGCGGCGAGGCCGGCATCGGTGGCCGAGCCGGCGGCGCAACAGCGACCGAAGCGCCCCTTGGGCACCGTCACCGGTACGCCACGCTCGCCCCAGACGGCGACGATGGCCTCGGCCTCCTGCCGATCGGCACCGGGAGCAGCCAGCCCGTCGGCGAAGACCACCCCGACCTCACCTGGGTCTCCCACCTCGCCGAGCACGTCGCGGAGCAGCTGTTCGATGGCGCCGGTCTGGTCCGGTTCCGGACAGAACGCGCTGCGGTAGCCGGCCAGGGTGGCGTAGGCCTGACGCCCGGCCTGCCGGACGTCGGCCAGGTCCTCCACCATCACCAGGCAGCCGGCCTCACCGGGCACGTGGCCGGCGGCGCGGGTGGACAGTGGCTGGTAACCGGCAGGTTTCGGCCCGGATTCGCCTGGCGCGGGCGCCGGCGCGGCACCGGGATGGGAGTACTGCAGCGCGACACCGAAGGGCGAGCTGGTTCCGTCCACGGCCCCGGCCACCATCCGCGGCTGGCCCTCGGCGACGAGGGCGCCGGCCTGGCCGATCGCGTCCAGGCCGCCGCAGGCCTCGGTGACCACCGTGCCCGAGGGACCTTTGAACGCGTGGCGAATGGAGACCTGTCCGGTATTGACCGCGAAGAACCAGGCGAACGACTGGAACGGGCTGACCGCCGCCGGGCCGTGCTGGTAGAGGTTGGCGATCTCGCGCTGACCGAAGGTGAGACCTCCGAAGGTGTTGGCGAGCATCACGCCGGTGTCGTACGGACTCGCGCCCGTCCCGACCGAGTCGACGAGCCGATCGGCGAGATGCAGGGCGACCTGGGTGGTCGGATCGGTCCGGACCTTGATCCTGGAGGTCAGCCCGGCGGCGATCGCCTGATGATCGGGGGCCGGGTAGCTGCCGGACCGCACCGGCTCCGCCGTCACCGGGCCGGTCAAGGCCTTCCAGACCGCGTCGGTATCCGTCCCCAGGTGATTGGCCAGCGCCACCGCGGTGATGGCCGTGCCCGCGCTCGGGCTGTTCACGCTCATGCGACGGCCTGCGATTCCGGCGCCGAGAGCACCATCGCCGACTGGAAGCCGCCGAATCCGCTCGCGGTGGAAAGGGCGGCCCGCAGCGCGGCGGGGCGGGCACTGAGCGGGACGTAGTCCAGATCGCAGGCGTCGTCCGGTTCCATCAGATTGGCGGTGGGAGGCACCATGCCCTCCCGGATCGCCATCGCGCAGGCCGCGATCTCGATCGCCCCCACGGCACCCAGCGAATGGCCGATCGCCGACTTGATGGAGCTCATCATGGTGCGCCAGGCCTGTTCACCGAGAGCACGCTTGACCGCGGCTGTCTCGTGGCGGTCGTTCTGGACCGTCCCGGACCCGTGGGCGTTGACGTAGTCGATAACCTCCGCCCCTCCCGGAACACCGTCGAGCGCCCGCTCGATCGCCCAGGAGAGGTCGACACCGTCGCTGGTCAGCCCGGTCATGTGGAAGCCGTTCGACGACGCGCCGAAGCCGCTGATCTCCGCGTAGATCCGGGCGCCGCGAGCGGCCGCGCGCTCGGCGGTCTCGAGCACGAGCACCGCCGCGCCCTCCGCCAGCACGAAACCGTCGCGGCCGGCATCGAACGGACGGCAGGCCTGGTCGGGGTTGTCGTTGTTGGCGCTGGTCGCCTTGATCGCGTCGAAGCCGGCCACCGAGATCGGGGACAACGGAGCGTCGGCGCCACCGGCCAGCACGACGTCCGCGTGGCCGCGCCGGATCATCTCGGCGCCGCGGGCGACGGCGTCGATTCCGGACGTGCAACCGGAGGAGAACGTCGCCACCGGTCCACGCGCACTCGCCATCGTGGCCAGCTCCGCGGCGAAGGTGCTGGGCAGCACGCACGGGTAGCTACCCGGCTCCGCCGCTCCCGGCGGTACCTGCCACACCTCGCCGTGGCCGGTGAGGACTTCGAAGAGACGGATCAGTTCCAGCGTCGGCCCGACCGCGGTGCCTACCGTCACGCCGAGACGTTGCGGGGCCGCGTCGATGGCGCCCGCGTCGGCAATGGCCTCGCGCCCGGCCAGCTTCAAGAGCCCGATGCCCCGGTCGAGCCCGGGTTCGAGGCCCGCGGCTTCGACCTCACCGGCCATCTGCGACCGGAACCGGTCGGGATCGAAGTGGGTGATCCGACGAGTCGCGGACCGGCCACTGGTGATCTGGCGCCAGAATGCCTCCCGGCCCTGACCTCCGGCCGCGTTGACCCCCAAGCCGGTGATGACGACACGGCGTCGCCCCTCCCCGGCCTCGCACGGAGGCACACCACCCGACCCCTGGGTAGGTGTCAGCTTCGCAGTCATCTGTTCTCCCGAACCGAAAGGACGGCACCCCGTCAGAGGCGACCAGCCCGGATCAAGCAACGCATTCTTGCGTTGTGGCGTAATCTCTACCGGCCGTTTCGAGAAGGTGTCAATGGAGGAGAATCAGGCCTGGAAATGGATGTCGACGTCTGTCACGACTCCGACATTTCTGTCGAGTCATACTGAGATTCCGGCGAAACTTCCTGCTGTGCAAGGTGTTACAGTCGCGTTGGGCGAAGGGTCGGCTGGGACTGCTTCGCCCTGGCCACCGGTTCTCCTGGGGAATTCCGGACCGCCCCACGAAGCGTTTCCGCAGTTCAGGGGCGTGGATCTGACAATGCAATAGCCGATCACATGACAGCCCGTCAGCAGCCATATGACATTGTCATCAAAGATGGCACACGGGAATCCGCGTCGCTCGCGGCAACTCCCGGATGACGCCCGCCAGTACCGCGCACATGACACGAGTCATCACCATGGCGGCCCTCGGCGCCCGGCAAGCGCACCTCCCGCGGGACGGACGACCAACAATCGCCTGGTCTGCTGACTTATACATGCGCTTTACCCGACTCGCGGGGCGAGCTGGCCAGGGGACCCCCACTCCTCTGGCACTGCCCCGTCCGGCGGTGCACTGCCATCGAGCCCGCACCGATCAAGCCGCCTATTCGCACGTTGACCACGTATGTGTCGAGCAGCCAGCGATCCCTGGCTGCTCGGCCGACAACCGGTCAACGCGCGAACAGGTGGTCCGCCCAGCAGCACCCTGCTCGCCGAAGCGCAGAGCGAGCTCGGCACAGAGGGGATCTCCGAGACCGTGCGGGAGGCCCTGCGCCAGGCAGCCGCGTCCAGGGCACGGATGAGGCAGGTCGAATGGCTCACCGCCGGCGGATCGGCCGGGCTTGCCGACCCGGTCGAACGGGGCAGGGTCTGGCGCTGATCCGTGACGATCGCGAGATCAGCGCGGATCGCGTCCCGCTGGGTGCCACCGTCACGCCGGGTCTGGCGCTGATCCGTGACGATCGCGAGATACCTCTTGGACACCAGCGCAACTGCCCGGATGCACCATGCCGTCGTTGCCGGCCGGCTCGAGCCCCTCATCACCTCGGGGCTCGTCGGCGCGTGCGCAACCCTGGACGCCGAGGCGCTCTACAGTGCCCGCACTCCCGCGGAGTACGAGCAACTGCGAGCCGACCGGCGCACCGCGTACGAGTACTTCCCCACCGACGACGAGCAGTGGCGGCGCGCCTTCGACGCCCAGCGCGAGCTGGCACGTTCGGGAAGGCACCGTGCGGTGGGCATCGCCGACCTCCTCACCGCAGTGGTCGCCGCCAGGGACCGCCTGACCGTCGTGCACTACGATGCCGACTTCGAGGTGGCGGGCGAAGTCATCGACTTCCAGCACCGGTGGGTGGCACCGCGGGGGTCGCTGCCCTGAGCGGGGCAGGCGCGGGGAACCGGTGGCCGACGCGTGCCGTAGCGCCGCTGCCTCGTGCCCGGCGCGCCCACCAACTCTGCGAGGCGGCGAATGGCAACGTTCGGAACCGAGTGGTTGCGCTGTAGCCGCGTTTTCGCGACCTTTCGGTAGCTGGCGCGTCCATTCGCGGATCGCGGCGATATTGGGAGGTACCGAACGTGGCCACTGGTTGCCGTCCGCCGCTTCTGGGGAGTCGGGCGCGTTGTGCCGGAGGCCGGCTCGTAGGGCCAATTCCTGGAATTGACCGTATGGCGTGAAGGTGGCCGCGTCGGTATGCCCGTCCGCCCCCGCGCCTGGGCCGGTGCCCTGAGCGGGGCGAGCGGCCGGCCCGTCCGCCCCACCTACTCGCGCGGTGGCGTGAAATGTGGCCGGCTGCGCGATGATTGGCGCCGAACCCGTCGCATGGAGCATTTCCGTTGCCAGGCAACACAAATGCTCCGTTCGGAAGGTCGGCGACCACGGTGGCCGCGGCTGGGGACACAAACCGCGCCGGGGGACACAAACCGCCACCCGGCGCTGGGCTGGCGGCGAGTGGTGACGCTGGGTACCCAGTGGCCGCACAAAGGGCCTCCAGTCGGGACCGAACGCGGCCAATGGCGGATCGCATCGCGACCAGTCGGGACGCAACGCGGCCACTCGGCACCGAACGCGGCCAATGGCGGATCGCCTCGCGGCCAGTCGGGACCCAAGGCGGCCACTCGGCACCGAACGCGGCCATTGACGGATCGCCTCGCGGCCACTCGGGACCGAACGCGGCCTTTGGCGGATCGCCTCGCGGCCAGTCGGGACCGACCGCGGCCACTCGGGACCCGACGCGACCGGTCAGGACCCAAGGCGCCGGTGGGGACCCAACGCGGCCACCGGGGACCCAGGCGGCGGAGCATGCCGCGGGAACGCGAGGGCTCGAAAGCCGAAAGGCGGCCCCCTCCCGAAGGAGAGGGCCGCCTCGACAGACGTACTCAGCCGGTCGTGACCGTGCTCAGCCGGTCACGACGTACTCAGCTGGTCACGATGTACTCAGGCGGTCGTGACCGTTCCGCCCGCAGCCTCGATCTTGGCCTTCGCCGACTCGGAGACCTTGTCGGCGGTCACCTGCACCGCGACCGAGATCTCGCCGGTGCCGAGCACCTTGACCGGCTGGTTCTTGCGGACGGCGCCCTTGGCGACCAGGTCGGCCACGGTCACCGGGCCACCATCGGGGAACAGCTCGCCCAGAGTCGACACGTTCACGACCTGGTAGGTCACCTTGAACGGGTTCTTGAACCCACGCAGCTTCGGCAGCCGCATGTGCAGGGGGGTCTGGCCACCCTCGAACCGCTCCGGCACCTGGTAGCGGGCCTTCGTACCCTTGGTACCCCGGCCGGCGGTCTTACCCTTGGAGCCCTCACCACGACCGACCCGGGTCTTGGCGGTGCGGGCGCCCGGAGCGGGCCGCAGGTGGTGCACCTTGAGCGCGTGCCCCTCGCTCGCGGCCGACGGGCCCGAGTTCGACGCGGCCGCGTCCTTCTCGAACTCCACGGACTCACTCATCCCTCTGCTACCTCCTCGACCGTCACCAGGTGACGGACGGTGTGGACCATGCCCCGGATCTCAGGACGGTCCTCCTTGACCACCGTCTGACCGATGCGCTTCAGCCCGAGGCTGCGCAGGGTGTCACGGTGGTTCTGCTTGCCGCCGATCTGCGACTTGATCTGTCTCACCTTGAGCTGGGCCATCACGCACCCGCCCCGGCGCGGGCGCGCAGCAGCGCGGCCGGCGCGACGTCCTCCAGCGGCAGACCGCGGCGGGCGGCCACCGACTCCGGACGCTCCAGCAGCTTCAACGCCGCCACGGTCGCGTGCACGATGTTGATCGCGTTGTCCGAGCCGAGCGACTTGGTCAGCACGTCGTGGATGCCGGCGCACTCCAGCACGGCGCGCACCGGACCACCGGCGATGACACCGGTACCGGGCGAGGCCGGCTTGAGCAGCACGACACCCGCGGCCGCCTCACCCTGGACCGGGTGCGGGATGGTGCCCTGGATCCGCGGCACCTTGAAGAAGGCCTTCTTCGCCTCCTCGACACCCTTGGCGATCGCGGCCGGCACCTCGCGGGCCTTGCCGTAACCGACTCCGACGGTGCCGTCACCGTCACCGACGACGACCAGGGCGGTGAAGGAGAACCGACGTCCACCCTTGACCACCTTGGCGACCCGGTTGATGGTCACGACCCGCTCGAGAAACTGGCTCTTCTCCGCCGACTCGTTGCCGCGACGGTCATCCCGACGGCCGCGACGCTCACCGCGATCGTTCGAACGCTCGTTGCCGGCGGCACCGGTGCCGGTGCCACCCCGGCGCTGGGTTCCTGGCATGTTCACTCGTTCCTTATCTCGATGGTCTTCAGAGGGTGAGCCCGGCTTCGCGGGCCCCCTCGGCGACAGCGGCGACACGGCCGTGGTAGCGGTTGCCACCCCGGTCGAAGACGACGGACTCGACACCGGCGGCCTTGGCCCGCTCGGCCACCAGCTCGCCGACCCGCTTGGCCTTGGCGGTCTTGTCGCCCTCGGCGGCGCGCAGGTCCGCCTCCATCGTGGAGGCGTAGGCCACCGTCTTGCCCGCGGTGTCGTCCACGACCTGGACGAACACGTGACGGGTCGAGCGGTTGACCACCAGACGCGGACGCGCCGTCGTACCGGAGATCTTCTTGCGCGCGCGCTGCTGGCGGCGCAGCCGGGCCTTGTGGCTGCCCTTGCCCTTGACGCTGATGGTCATCACTTACCAGCCTTTCCAGCCTTGCGACGCACGACCTCGCCGGCGTAGCGCACGCCCTTGCCCTTGTACGGGTCGGGCTTGCGCAGCTTGCGGATGTTGGCGGC
>JBDIAG010000078.1:0-10979 GCA_039812305.1 Actinomycetales bacterium
TTCACCATGCCGCCGCTGCCCGCCTGGTTCGACGGCCACACCGACGTCGCGACGTTCCTGCGCACGAGCGTGTTCGCCACCCCGTGGCGAGCGCGCGAGGTCGGTGTCGTCAACGGTCACCCGGCGGTGTTCGGCGAGCAGCTGTGGGAGGGCGAGTGGCGGCCTGGCGCTCTGATGATCCTGCACCTGCGCGAGGGTCGGATCGGCTGGCTGGCGACCTTCGTCGGCCCGATGTGCACAGCCTGGGCGGAGGATCTTCCGCGCGACCGATGAATCCCCGGCGTCGTCCGTATCCAACAGATGACGGAAACACACGGAAGGAGCGCATCATGCGCAGGATCATCGTCAACAACATCGTTTCCCTCGACGGCTGCTACGCCGACGCCAGCGGCAACCCGCTCGCGCTGAACATGGACGCCGCCTTCGACCAGGCCAACCTCGACAGCATCCGAGCCGCCGACCTGGTGCTACTCGGCCGGGACTCCTTCGACGGGTTCAGCTCGTATTGGCCGTTCGTGGCGGACGCACCCGAGCCCGCCGACCAGGATGCACCGGAAGCGCGGGCGTTCAGCGACGTGAACCGCGCCGTCAGCCGCCGCTACAACGCGATCCCCAAGGTGGTCGTCAGCGACCGCGGACCGGTCGCATCGGACATCGCGTGGGCGCAGACCACCACGGTGATCCCGCGCCGCGAGGTCGCCGAGTGGATCGCGCAGGCGAAGCAGGCCGGCGATGGCGACATCGTCATCTTCGGCAGCCGGCACACCTGGAACGGTCTTCTCGCCGACGGCTTGGTCAACGAGCTCCATCTCATGGTCAGCCCGACCGTGCTCGGCGACGGTGTGCGCCTGTTCGACGTCCCGGCCGCTCTCGATCTCGTCGAGTGCCGTCGATACGAGAACTCGCCGAACCTGCAGCTCTGCTACCGCGTGCTCTCGCTGCGTCCCTGACAAAGCTCCGGCTCTCTCACGACATCCCGTTTCTGCCTTCTGCGTCTGAACATTGTGGTCTCCAAAGGGTTCGGCGAAGGGACTGTTCAGGCGGTGCCGAACATGACCTCTCGGCCGTCGGGGTCGACCACGGTGACCACGACGTCGTCGGTGGTGAGCGGTTCGATCCCGAGAGCATTCAGATGGTCGGTGAAGGCTTCGCGGTCCTCTACGCGGAAATAGAGGTGGGTGAGGTTGGAGTCGCGGTTCGGTGGGTAGGCGTAGTCGGCGAACGCCTGCGCATCGTGGATCGCGAGTTGCATGCCGTCGCGATCCAGCAGCCAGTAGGTGTAGCCGCCCTCGCCGGCCTGTTCGAGCGGGAGCCCGGCGACCTCGCGGTAGAACCGTGCGGTTGCTGCCGGGTCGATACTGGTGAGGAACACTCCTCGCAACGTCGTCTTCATACCCTCTCTCCCTCTCGTTCCGCCGGATCGGCGAACCGGCTCCGGTACTCGTCGTGCAGTTCCTGCCATCCGTAGACCATCGCGCGCCGGCCGGCCGGACGCTCCCGGTCGGTGTCGTCCTCGGCAGCCAGGCGCGCCTCGTCGAGGGCATCGGCCAGCCGGTCGAAGCTCGCGCTCCAGCCTTCGACGTAGGGCGCGACCCAGGCGAGCACATCCGGCAGCGGCCGGTCGGTGAGCCGGTAGATCCGGCGGTTGCCCGCGATCTCCGACTCCACCACTCCTGCCTGGCGCAGCACGCGAAGGTGCTTGGACACCAGCGACTGCGACACCCGCAACTCGTCCACGAGGCTGCCCACGTCGCTCTCACCGAGCCGGAGCCGGTCCACGATCGCGCGCTTTGTCGGCTCGGCAATCACCGCGAAACCATCCATTCCACAAGCATGACCCATCGTTCATGTGAACGACAAGGAATGTTAGCGTTGGGCTCATGAACCCGGTTGCTGTCGTCGTCTCGCTGCCGGTCGCCGACCTGGAGCGATCGCTGCGCTTCTACCGCGACGGCCTGGGCCTGGAGACCCCCGGGATCGACGAGTACATGATCGCCTTCGAGCTGCCGAGCCTGTCGCTGTTCCTGATCGAGCTCGGCGAATACGCGACCTACATCCAGCGAGCCGGGCTCCCCGGACCGCCGGCTCCGCACCCTGGCGCGCTGGTCGTCTCGTGCGCGATGGGCAGCAAGAGGGAGATCGACGACGTCGTCTCCCGCGCCGGCGAGGCGGGCGGGTCCGCGCAGCCGGCGGTCGAACAGGACGGTGCGTACACCGGATACGTCAGCGACCCGGACGGGCACCTCTGGGAACTGGTCTTCAACAACCGCACCTCAGCAGCAGCAGCAGCAGAAACGGCAGAGTGATGACGCGCAACGAAGCCCGGGCCGCACCGTCAGTGTCGGACTGCCGTGGAAAAAGCCGCGGCTTGGGGCGCGTACCTGAGCGAGGATGAGACTTCCGCGAGCCCATCGCCCGCCAGACCCATGCCTGGACGGGTCGTTCCCGCAGTCGCGTCGAGACGGATATTTCGCATGTCGCCGGTTCTACTCAGGCGACCAGGGTGGACGCAACGGAGCGCTGCGGGAACAGGCGACCACGACGTGGTGACAGGGCCAGCGACGACGCGGGAGTTGAACTGATCCGTTCACCCCTCGCGCGCGGGATCGTGAATCCGGCACAGACGCCACGCCCTGAAGGAATCTCCCTATGAGCCACGCGATCTCGTGCAGAAAGATCACGTTTGCGGGATGCAGGTGTGACCTCAGCCGCCAGCCAACCCCACCGCCACGTCAAGCTCATGGAGCTTATCCGGCGAACACGCACCGATCCGCTCGATCAGAAAATCCTCGGTGAGGCTCATCGTCCAGGTGCAGAAGATCGTCCCGGCCTGCGGGAGCGCAACCCGCACAACACCTGCCTCCGCCAACCCCTCCGAACGGCCGAACCAGACCTCGATGCCGACTGCCTGGACCGGACGGGCCCCGGCAACGATGCGCCGCCGGACGTCAGCATCGACCGCCTGGTCACCTGACATGACCAAGAAGCCGCGTCTCTCGGCCAAGGTGGCCGGCGCGACGATCTGCATGACCTGGACTTCAGGCCCCGCATCACACGAGAGCAAAACCACCGGTCGCTTCACGTCGATCCGTGCCCACCACAGTTCGCCACGCTGCACCCAGCGAAACTATCAGTTCAGATGTCGCCAGGACCTAGCGGGAGTTTCCTGGCTATCGGTTGGGTGAGGTGTGTTTGTGCAGGTCAGCGGTGGTTTCGGGGGTGTGGGGGTGTATTACCTAAGGGGGTTGGTCAGCGGGTGGGTGCGTAGCGGTTGATGCCGAACAGGTCGGCGAGTTGTTGTTGGAGGGGGTTCTGGTCGGTGAGGATGCGGCGAGCGCGGGGGCGGCCTTTGCCGCCGTCGTGGTAGAGCAGGACGGTCTCTTCGATGCCGGCCAGGGTGGCGAGCAGTTCGCGCACGGACAGGTGTAGGGCGGCTTGCTCGGCTTGGCGGCGCATCAGGTGCGCGATGGTCAGGGCGAGGACGCAGTAGAAGATGTGGACGCGGATTTTGGAGTCGGTCCAGTGGTGCATGGGTCCGAAGGAGACGACCTGGGGGTCTTTCATCTGCCGGAAGGAGGACTCGACGTCGTTCTGGGACCGGTAGGCGGCCACGATCTGGGCGGTGGTCCAGTCCTGGCGGTTGGTGAACAGGATCCTCTTGCCGAAGATCCTGGCCTCCAGGCGTGTGCGAGCGCGGCTGTCGGTGCGCCAGGTGAGCCGTAGCTCGGCTGGGCTGTCGCCGGTGAGGGTGGTGGTCAGGACCTCGGCTACCCAGCGGGGGCGGGTGATCGCGGCGATCTCGGCTTCGACGGCGGGCCGGGCGCGGCGGGTTTTCCCGCGGGCGAGGCGGGCGGCGAGTTCGGCCAGCCGTCGCCGGGCCTTGGCCAGGGTCTGGTCGAAGCCACGGGATTGGGCGGCGTGCAGGGACTCCGAGTGGGTCAGCACCGCCCGGCGGGTCACGCCGAGCGCGGTCACGGTGGTGTCGAGGCAGGTCAGGCCGGGGTAGGTGTCGGGGTCGACGGGCTGGTAGGCCGAGGCCGGCAGCGCGAGCAGCCCGGCGTGGTCCGAGGGGGGCAGGGACCCGACGAACCCGATCCCGGCGTCCTCGACGAGTTCGTGGTTGGCCGCGGAGTTCTGTCCGGCGTCGTAGACGATGGTCAGCGACTCCAGGCTCTGGCCGAGGTCTCGGTACCGGGCCGTCAGCGCCTCGATCACCGTGCTGAACTGGGTCACGTCGGGCCGGTCCCCCGGGTAGGCGTGGGACAGCAGCGGGACCGCGCCATCACAGGTGACGACCAGCGCGAGCCCGACCAGCCGCAGGTCGAACCGCTTCTGCTTGGCCTTGCCGCGCTGGGCGATCGGCGCGTGGGTGTTGGTCGAGTCGATGAAGGTGGCGAAGTTGGTCATGTCCAGCACCAGCCCGGACAGGTCCAGTCCGAACTCGGCCACCATCCGGCGGCCCAACTCGACCTCGATGGCCTCCAGCGCGGCGGCATCAAGACGGTCCATTGCGTCCCAGAACCTGCGGTGGTCCACCGCGGCACCACGCAGCCGCGTGAACCGCGGGCCCGCAGTGCTCGCCCACCAGTCCGCGAAGGCCAGTTTCGAGCACGGCGCGACGACCCGGTTCGCGGTCGCCAGCGCGATATAGGCCCCGACCGACACGGCCGCGTCGGACCGCCGCGGGACAGCCGCGTCGACCACACCGACCACGTCGAGACGCTCCAGCATCGACCAGACCGCAGCAAGATCGCCGAACGCCTTGTGCTGGGTCCGCGCCGGCTCCCCGACTGCGGTCCCGGCCAGCCGAGCTGCCACCTCCTCGGCCGAGCCCAGGTACTGCTGGGACACGATCCTGGGCTTGCCGTCCACCCGCGCGGACTCCACCAGGTAGTAGTACGTACCCCCTCCCTGCCTCTTCGACACGATCGACGCCATATATAGGTAATACACGCTCGGCCACCAAAAGCCAAGCACCACAACAGGAACACGCCGGTCAATCTGACAGCCCGGAAACTCCCGCTAGGGGACGCCTCCTCGAGCTCCTTTCGGGCCCAGTCGGCGCAGGGGCGGGGACAGGCGTGGCCACGGGCGCGACCCCACGCGCGGGGCCCACGCGCCGGATCCGGTGCCATCAAGCCGCCTGTTCGCGCGTTGACCAGGTATGCGCCGAGCAGCCGGAGATCGCTGGCTGCTCGGCCGACAACCGGTCAACGCGCGAACATCTGGTCGATCCCGGTGTCGATGTCGGCCTCCGCCGCGTCCGCTACTCCCATTCGATGGTGCCGGGCGGCTTGCTGGTGACGTCCAGCACCACCCGGTTCACACCGTCCACCTCGTTCGTCACCCGGGTGGAGATCCGGGCCAGCAGTTCGTGCGGGAGCCGCGACCAGTCGGCGGTCATCGCGTCCTCGCTGCTCACCGGCCGCAGCACGATCGGGTGCCCGTAGGTGCGCCCGTCGCCCTGCACGCCGACGCTGCGGACGTCGGCCAGCAGCACCACCGGACACTGCCAGATCTCGCGGTCCAGCCCGGCCTGGGTGAGCTCCTCCCGCACGATCAGGTCGGCCGCGCGCAGCGTCGCCAACCGCTGCGCGGTCACCTCGCCGACGATCCGGATGCCGAGACCGGGCCCGGGGAACGGCTGCCGCCAGACCATCGCGTCCGGCAGCCCCAGCTCGGCGCCGACGGCCCGCACCTCGTCCTTGAACAGCGCCCGCAGCGGCTCGACCAGATCGAAGGCGAGGTCGTCCGGCAGCCCGCCGACGTTGTGGTGGCTCTTGATCACCGCGGCGCCCTCGCCCCCGCCGGACTCGACGACGTCGGGGTAGAGCGTCCCCTGCACGAGGAAGCCGATCTCACCGCCCTCGCCGTGCTCCGCCTGGTCGTGGGCCTTGGCGACCAGGTCGCGCGCGGCGCCCTCGAAGGCCCGGATGAACTCGCGGCCGATGATCTTGCGCTTGGTCTCGGGATCGCTCACCCCGGCCAGCGCGGTGAGGAACGTCTCGGCGGCGTCGACCACGACGAGGTCGACGCCGGTGGCCGCGACGAAGTCCCGCTCGACCTGCTCGGCCTCACCGGCGCGCAGCAGCCCGTGATCGACGAAGACGCAGGTCAGCTGGTCGCCGACGGCGCGTTGCACCAGTGCGGCAGCCACCGCGGAGTCCACCCCGCCGGAGAGCCCGCAGATCACCCGGCCGTCGCCGATCTGGGCGCGGATCCGCTCGACCTGGTCGGTGATGACGTTGTCGGTGGTCCAGTCCCGGGGCAGGCCGGCGCCGTGATGCAGGAACCGGTCGAGGAGCTGCTGGCCGAAGGTCGAGTGCCGCACCTCGGGATGCCATTGCACCCCGAACAGCTGCCGATCGGTGTTCTCGAACGCGGCCACCGGCGAGCCGGCCGAGGTGGCCACCACCTCGAACCCCTCGGGCGCGGACGACACCGCGTCCCCGTGGCTCATCCACACCTTCTGCTGTTGCGGCTGGCCCTCGAGCAGCACCGACGGCTTCCCGTCCAGCTCGATCTGGGTGCCGCCGTACTCGCGCAGGCCGGTCTTGTCGACCGTGCCGCCGAGCGCGGAGGCCATCGCCTGGAAGCCGTAGCAGATGCCGAGGACGGGGACGCCCGCCTCGAAGAGGGCGGGATCGACGGCGGGGGCACCGTCGGCGTACACCGAGGACGGCCCGCCGGAGAGGATGATCGCCGCCGGATCCTTGGCCAGCAACCGCTCGACGCTCCAGCTGTGCGGGACGATCTCGGAGTAGACGTCCGCCTCCCGGACGCGCCGGGCGATCAGTTGCGCATACTGCGCACCGAAGTCGACGACCAGGACCGGTCTGTGCGAGGTGGTCATGCCGAAAGCCTACTGAGCCTGCTCGGCCTTCCGGCGCGCGATCAGCTGCCGGACGTCCGCGGTCGTGCGCCGCTCGGCCCAGAACGACAGGAACGGGACGACGCCGGCGAAGATCAGCGCCGCCAGCCGGCCCATCCCCCAGCGCAGACTCGACCAGAGATCGATGACGGTGACCAGGTAGACGACGTAGATCCAGCCGTGGACGATCGCGATCCACGTGCCGAGAACGGGCTCGCCGCCGTTGAAGCCGTACTTGAGGATCATCTCCAGGCACAGCAGCAGCAGGAATCCGCCGGTGATGAAGGCCATCGTCCGGTAGCGGGTGAGCGCCGCGGACAGTTTCGCGGCCGATCGGCGCGTGGGACGGGCGGTCGGGCTCGGGGTCACGGGGTCAGGCTCTCCTCAGGGTGCGCCGGATTGTCAGGGGCCGGATTGTCGGGGGCTGGATGGTCGGCGGGTTCGTCCGGGTCCGGGCCGCGGGAGCGATCCGCGTAGTTGTCGCGCAACAGCCGCCACCAGAGGAAGAAGGCGATCGCCGCGAAGATCCACCACTGCACCGCGTAGCTCAGATTGAGGATCGCGTAGCCCCGGTCCTGCTCGATCGTGGGCGGCTCGATCACCTGCAGACCGTCGTCGGCCGCCGCGCGCATGGTCGGCTCGTCGGCGAACACGAAGCCGGCGTAGATCGGCGAGCCCCAGCGGGCGACCAGGTCGGCGCTGCTGACCGCCCCGGTGTCGCCGTCCTGCTGCGGTGCCGCCGGTTCCTCCGAGGGCTGGAGCATCGCGGTGAAGTCCACCTCGACGCTGTCCGCCGGCGGCGGTGTCCGGCCAGCCGGGAAGGCGCCCAGCACGACCGGCAGCCGGGCCGTCCCCGCGGCGGTCGTCATCAGCACCGGCGCGACCAGCCAGTCGACCGGCTCGCCATCCCGGCGCCGGCCGTCGACGATGACGGTCTGGTCGGCGTCGAGACTGCCCCGCACGATCGCCGGGGTGTTGCCGGCCTCCGGCGGCAGGCCCTCCTGCGGCTGCACCAGCTCCTGCAACGGCCGGGGCTTCTGGATCACGACCGGATCGGCGTTCTCCCGCGACCGGGCGAGCTGCCAGGAGCCCAGCCACGCGAAACCGCTGGCGATGAGGAGCGCCACCAGCAGCAGCCCCAGCCAGCGGGGGGTGAGGGCGAGGCGAAGCACGCGACCACCGTAACTCGCTAGGCGGACCGGCCCGCGCACTGGCATCGTGTTGTGGCTGCCCGGACCCGGGCCGCGGACCCAACGGCACCGGGGAGGTGCGTCATGGAGAAGATCGAAAGCCGGCTCGTGAACTGGGCCAGCATGCTGGACGAGCAGACGAGGGAACAAGCCCGGCGCACCTCCCGCCTGCCGTTCATCCACCCGCACCTGGCCCTGATGCCGGACGCGCACCTGGGCAAGGGCGCCACCGTGGGCTCGGTCATTCCGACCGATCGGGCCGTCGTCCCGGCCGCGGTCGGTGTCGACATCGGCTGCGGCATGATCGCCGTGCTCACCCAGTTCTCCGCGGACGATCTGGCCGGGCTGTCGCTGGCGCCGTTGCGGACCGCGATCGAGACGTCGGTGCCGCTGTCGGCGGGCGCGGCGAACGGGACGGTGCTGGCGACGGCGCAGCCGCGGATCGCCGAGTTGGAGACGATGGCGGCCAAGGCCGGCTTCGATCCCGACCAGCGGAACGGACGGTGGCGGCTGCAGCTGGGCACGCTCGGCTCGGGCAACCACTTCATCGAGATCAGCCTGGACGAGCAGGACCGGGTCTGGGCGTTCCTGCACTCGGGATCCCGGGGCGTCGGCAACAAGATCGCCCAGCATCACATCGGTATCGCGCAGCGGCTGTGCGAGCGGTGGTGGATCCAGCTGCCGGACCGGGATCTGGCCTACCTCGTGCAGGACACCGAGGAGTTCTGGGCCTACATCCGGGAACTGCGGTGGGCCCAGCACTACGCCCTGCTGAACCGGGACGAGATGATGGACCGCGTGCTGGCCCGGCTCGGCGAGTTCCTCGGCACCGAGGTGATCGAGCGGCAGCGGGTGAACTGCCATCACAACTTCACCCAGCAGGAGCGGCACTGGGGCCGGGAGCTGTGGGTGAGTCGGAAGGGCGCGATCGAGGCCCGGACGGGTCAGCTGGGTCTCATCCCGGGCTCGATGGGCACCCGGTCGTACGTCGTCGCCGGCCTGGGCAACGCCATGTCGCTGTGCTCGGCGCCGCACGGTGCCGGCCGGCAGTTCAGCCGGTCCGCGGCCCGTCGGCGGTTCACCCGGGAGCAGCTGCGCGAGGCAATGACCGGAATCGAATACCGGGACACCGACGCGTTCCTGGACGAGATCCCGGCGGCGTACAAGGACATCGACCAGGTGATGGCGGACGCGTCCGACCTGGTCGAGGTACGCCACACGCTCCGGCAGATCGTCAACGTCAAGGGCGATTAGGACGTTTCAACGGCAGCCGGTCGGCCGGCGTCCCGTCTCACCGCAATTCGCCCGGTGCGCCCTGCGGCACCACCGGCGACCGCGGCCAGACCCGGGACAGACGCCGATACGGCTGGCCCGGCGCCGGCCGGGGGTCGACGTCGCCGGCGTTCGGCCAGAGCGAGATCGCCCGCTCGGCCTGGGCGGTGATCGACAGCGACGGGTTGACGCCCAGATTGGCGGAGATCGTCGACCCGTCCAGCACGCTGATCCCGGCGTGGCCGAACAGCCGGTGGTACGGGTCGACGACTCCCTCCGCCGGCGTGGCGGCGATCGGGCAGCCACCCAGGAAGTGCGCGGTCATCGGCACGTCGACGATGTCCCCGACGGTGCCGCCGGGAGTGGCACGCTGGCCGGCGGCCTCGCCGAGCAGCCCGGCGATCACGCGAATCGCCTTGTGTCCGACCGGGATCCACGTCGGGTTCGGCGCCCCGTGGCCCGGCCCCGACCTCAGCCGGACGGGAGAACCGGTCAGGCGCGCCGGCAGCCGGCCCCGCCGTCGCGCACTGAGGGTGAGGGAGTTGTCCCGGGTTTGCATCACCAGGCCGATGATCGTGCGCTGGGACCAGTGCCGGTTGTCGAGGGTGGCGAGCAACGCGCCCGGCTGCCGGAGCGCCTGGCCGACGAACCGCCGCCAGCGGGGCCGGGTCTCCCCCGGGCCGGGGCCGTCCACCAGCAGCGTGCCGAGCAGGCCCATCGCGTTGGAGCCGGCCCCGTAGCGGACGTTCTCGACGTGCGTGTCCGGGCTGGGATGGAACGACCGGGTGATGGCGACGCCCCGGCTGACGTCCATCCCGGGGTCGAAGCGGCGGACGTTGGCGCCGAGCAGCGCCTCGGAGTTCGTCCGGGTCAGGCGGCCGAGCGCGGGCGAGATCCGGGGCAGCGACCCGGTCAGCCGGCAGTTGTGCAGCAGGGACTGGGTTCCCCAGGTGCCGGCCGCCACGACCACGAATCGCGCGGTGGTCGCCGTCGGCCGGCGGCGGCGCCAGGCCGGGCCGGTGGCCTCGTGCACGACCCGGTACCCCTCGTCCGGACGGGCCGGATCGAGCGGTGCGATCGTCCGCGCCGTGCGCAGCGGCAGCACCCGGACGCCGGCCCGTTCCGCCAGCGCCAGGTAGTTCGTGGTCAGGGTGTTCTTGGCGCCCACCCGGCAGCCGGTCATGCAGGAGCCGCACTCGGTACACGATCGCCGGGACGGCCCGGCGCCACCGAAGAACGGATCGGCCATCCTCTCCCCCGGACGCGACGAGAACAGCACCCCCACCGGCGCGACGGCGAGCGTCTCGGGCACCCCGAGTTCCGCGGCGGCACGGGCCATCACCTGTTCGGCGGGACCGTCGCAGGGATTGGGCACGACGCCGAGCATCCGGGAGGCCTGGTCGTAGTGCGGCGCCAGTTCGGCGTGCCAGTCGGTGATCCCCGTCCAGGACCCGCTGCGGAAGAACGGTTCCGGCGGCACGTAGAGCGTGTTGGCGTAGTTCAGGGATCCGCCGCCCACGCCGGCCCCGGCGAGCACCACCACGTCCGAGAGCCAGTGGATCCGCTGGATTCCGAACAGCCCCACCGCCGGCGCCCACAGGTAGCGGCGCAGATCCCAGCTGGTGCGGGGCAGCTCGTCCTCGGAG
>JBDIAG010000079.1:0-10955 GCA_039812305.1 Actinomycetales bacterium
TGTGCCGGACGTGCTCCTGCTCGAACGCGACGCCCTCGCCTGCGGGTCGACGTCGAGATCCGCGGGCGGCGTGCGAGCCCAGTTCTCCGATCCGGTCAACGTCGCCCTCGGGGCGCGCAGCCTGACCGCCTTCGAGCGGTTCGGCACCCGTCCCGGCGCCGAGATCGACCTGCGCCAGGTGGGGTACCTGTTCCTGCACACCGACCCGGAGGCCTTCGCCGCCGCGCAACGGGCCGTCGAGATGCAGAACTCCCTCGGCGTCCAGACCCAGGTGCTCAGCGCCGAGGAGGCCGGCCGGCTCAACCCGGGGGTGGTGATGGACGACGTGCTCGGCGCCACCTTCCACCACCGCGACGGTTACTGCAGTCCGGAGAACGTCGTCCAGGGCTACGCCCGCGGGGCCCGCGAGCACGGCGCGACCGTCCGGGTCGGGGTGGACGTGACCGGCATCGACGTCTCCGGCGGTGAGATCACCGCGGTCCGGACCTCGGCCGGCCCGGTGCGCACGTCCACTGTGATCTGCGCGGCCGGCGCCTGGTCGCGCAGCGTGGGGGAGTGGGCGGGCGTCGATCTGCCGATCGACCCGCTGCGCCGGCAGATCCTGGTCACCGAGCCGCTCGGAGCGGACCTGCTCGAGCTCTTCGGCGAACGCACCCCGATGACCATCGATGCACGGGCCACCTTCTACCTGCATCGCGAAGGGCCGGCGATGCTGATCGGAATGTCTTACCAGGGTGAGACTTTCGGTTTCCGTTCCGGCGTCAGCGACGAATGGACGTCAGCCCTGCTCGAGGCGATGGAACGTCGCGCCCCGGCCCTGCTCGACCTCGGCATCGCCCACCAGTGGGCCGGCTACTACGAGTACACGCCGGATCAGAATGCGGTGATCGGCGAGGCAGGGACGGTCTCCCGGTTCCTCTACGCGTGCGGCTTCTCCGGCCACGGCTTCCTGCAGGGGCCGGCCGTCGGGGAGGTGCTGCGCGACCTCTACCTGGGCAACCCGACGGTGATCGACGTCAGCAGCCTCAGCGCCGACAGATTCACCAGCGGTGCGTCCGTGGTGGAGCGGGCGATCGTCTGACGGCCGGAGAGCCGCCGCGGCGACCGGTCTCCGCTGGGCGCCTCGTCCGGGGGCCTCGGCGGCGTCCGGAGCTGTCGCTCCAGGCGCCGCGGTGCGCCGTCACGCCGCCGCTCGTCATCAGGCCGCCCGTCATCAGAAGGACGGCATCCGCTCAGGACTTGCCCTGCGCTTCATCTCGCGCATGGTCCTGCGGTCAGGCGTGCGATCACGCACCCGTGTGCAGGTTCACGCGCGAGATCACCTGCCCGAGACTCCCGGGCCGGTGCGAGCCGGTCGTCGCGAGTTCGTCGTCGGTGCGAGCCCGTCGCTACGAGCCGCTCGTCGCGAGTTCGTCGTCGGTGCGAGTTCGCCGGAGAGCGAGGGACCTTCGATCCCCCGGCTCCTCAGCGAGCCAGCGGGAACACCATCGCGGCCTCGGTGCCGCCCTCCTCGCCTCCGGTGCGTGCCTCCCGGCGAGAGTCGGTCGGGCGGAAGCCGTATCCGCTGGCGAACGCCACCCCGGGGGCGTTGTCCACGCCCACCCAGTAGACCAGGTGAGTGCTCTCGAAGGCGCGCGCCCGGTTGGCGGCGGCGTCGATCAGCCGCGCGGGAGTGCCGCGGCCCCGGTGTTCGGGAGCGACCCAGAGGCCGAAGACCTCGGCGGCCCGCAGGTCGTCCAGTTCGGCCCCGGTCGGATCGCCCGGCTCGACCCGCAGGCTGACCACACCGATGATCTCGTCATCGACGGAGGCGACCAGCCGTGCGGAGCGCTGCATCCGGGCGCGCCAGTCGTCTTCGCTCATGGCCTCTTCCTCGGCCACGGTCGCGACGAAGGCGGACGGATCCTGGCGCAGGGCGCGTAGCCGCACCTCCCGGAAGGTCTCCCATTCGTCCTCACTGAGAGCGCGAATGTAGAGGTCGCCCATCAGTGCCCGCCGTTGTCCTTGAGGCGCTGGAAGGACGCGTGGATCTCCGCTTCGGCCTCCATGCGTCCGGCCCAGTGGGCGCCTTCGACTGACTTGCCGGGTTCAAGGTCCTTGTAGGTCTCGAAGAAGTGCTGGATCTCCAGGCGGTGGAACTCCGAGATGTCCTCGAGATCCTGAATCGCGTCCAGCCGGGGGTCGCCGGTGGGCACGCACATGATCTTGTCGTCGCCGCCCGCCTCGTCACGCATGTGGAACAGGCCGATCGCCCGGCAGCGGATCAGGCAGCCCGGGAAGGTGGGCTCGTCGATGAGCACCAACGCATCCAGCGGGTCGCCGTCCTCACCGAGCGTGTCGTCGATGAATCCGTAGTCGGACGGGTAGCGCGTGGCCGTGAACAGCGTGCGGTCGAGCATGATCCGGCCGCTCTCGTGATCGACCTCGTACTTGTTCCGCGTCCCCCGGGGAATCTCGATCGTCACGTTGAACTCAAGCATTCGCGCACCTTCCGATATGGGGTGATGGGCATCCAAGCCCAGGGGTCTAGCGGATAGTCTCTCCTAGCCGAGCCCGGCACGGCACGCTAGGTGGGCACGAACAGCGGTTGAACACCCGTCACCCACGCCGGTCACGCGGTTGCGAAGGAGGTTTCGCCCTGCGGCGCATCATCGTCACTGTGCTGGTCGTGCTCGCCGTGGTGACCGGACTGGGCGCGTACGCGGTCGCCGACGTCCGCGAGCAGGTGCCCGGCATCCTCACCACGGCCCCCCGTCCGGAGCCGTATCCGGACCTGCCGACCGCGCCGGGAGCGAGCGCGGAACCCTCCGGACCGGCCCCGCTGCCCGGGTTGACCGGAGGTGCCGCGCCGAACCCCGGCGCCGTGGCCGCCCGGCTCGGACCGCTGCTCGCCGACCCGGCTCTCGGGCCGTCCGTGGGGGGCTCGGTCGTGGACGCCGAGACCGGCACCGTCCTTCTCGACTCCGCGGCGAGCACCGCACGCGAGCCGGCCTCGGTCGCCAAGGTGCTGACGTCCGCCGCCGCCCTGGACGTGCTCGGCCCGGACACGACCCTGCCGACGAGGGTGGTCGGCCAGCCGGGTTCGGACCAGATCCATCTGGTCGCGGGCGGTGACGTGCTGCTGGCGGCCGGTGAGAGCGATCCGGAGGCCGTCAACGGACGAGCCGGCCTGACCACGCTCGCCCGCGCCACCGCCGAGAAGCTGCGGGCCGAGGGGCGGGGCTCGGTCACGGTGATCCTCGACGACTCGATCCTCGGCGGCCTCGGCTGGGGCGAGGCAATGGGGCCGGGCTGGAGCGGCGCGGACGTCCGCAGCGGTTTCGTCGCACCGGTCACCGGCCTGGCCGTCAACGCCGGTCGTCTGGGAACCGAGAACTACGCCCCGCGGGTCGCCGACCCCGGGCTGGACGCCGCCGTCCAGTTCGCCACCGCACTGAGAGCGGCCGGCATCGCGGTCGACGGGGCGGTCGTGCGCGGCTCGGCGACCGCGGGCGCCCCGGAGTTGGCCGAGGTGCGCTCGGCGCCGATCTCGGCGCTGGTCGGGTACACGCTCCGGGCCAGCGACAACAACGCCGCCGAGGCCCTGGCCAGGTTGGTGGCGATCAAGGCGGGCGGCCAACCGACCTTCGCCGGCGGTGGTGCCCAGGTGCTGGCCGCCGTGGCCGCCCTCGGCGTGGACACGGCCGGCTGCCACCTCGCCGACGGCTCGGGATTGTCCGACGGCTCGAAGCTCACGCCGATCGTCCTCGCCCGGACGCTGGCGGTGGCCGACTCGGACGCCCATCCGCAACTGCGTGCGCTCCTGCAGGGCCTCCCGGTCGCCGGCCTCACCGGCACGCTGGTCGAGAGATTCGGCAAGGGCAGCGGTGCCGAGCCGGCGGTCGGCATCGTCCGGGCCAAGACCGGCTCGCTCACCCACGTCAGCGCCCTGGCCGGACAGACCACCACCGCGGACGGACGACTCGTCACCTTCGCGTTCCTCGCCGACCAGGTACCGGCCACCGAGGCCGCACGGGCGGCCCTGGACCGGCTGGCGGCCGCCGTGGCCGCCTGCGGATGTGGGTGAGCCTCGGTTTGGCGGTGGTTTTAGGGGTGACTGTCGGCCCCGGGTATGCCGTGGCCCGGCGGGGGTTTCGGCCGGGTGTGCCGGTCGGGTGTGGGGTGTCGGGTGTGCCGGTCGGGTGTGGGGTGTCGGCGGTGCTCCCGGCGGTCGTCGGCGCGGGGCCCGGCGGTGGTCGGCATCCGCTTGGCGGTCCGGCATCCGGGTGTTGCCCGAGCATCCGTTTGATGGCGCAGCAGCCAGGTATCGCTGGATGCCCGGCTTCTTACTGGATGCTCGGCTATTTGCCGGTTGCCCGGTCGTCGACCGGATGCCGAGTCGTCGACTTTACTGCGGCGCGCTCCGGTCTCGACGGCTGGTGTGGGGCGCGCGGCCGACCGGATGCCGGAACCGCCACCTGCGATGCCTGTGCCCGATACTTGCCCGAGCATCCGTTTGATGGCGCAACAGCCAGGTATCGCTGGATGCCCGGCCTCTAACTGGATGCTCGGCTGCTTGCCGGTTGCCCCGCCGTCAACCGGATGCCGACCAGGGCTGGGTCTCTCCCCGTTCGCGCCGACCGAGCCGCCCCTCGCAGTGAGCTACGCCTGGGCCACAACGGGCAGATAGTGACGAATCGACGTAGGGTCGGAGTGCGCCCCGTCGGGGAACGCAGCGGAGTGACGCCCACTACCTCAGGAGCGACTTCACCGATGACCGTCCTTCAGTCTCGTCCTCGCGCGAGTGATCGGCTTCAGCCTCGGATCGACAACCGGATCCGAGTTGGAGCAGGCGTTGTAACCCTTTGCTGTGGGCTGGGTTTGGGCCTGGCCGGCTGCGGATCCGAGGATGCCCCACCCGCGGCCAGTTCGGCGGCCGAGTCCTCTCCTTCGACCTCGGACGGCTCCGGCACCGACAGCACGGCGGGTACGGAGAGTTCCGGTGCCGAGGCGACGCCGGGCCAGTCCGCAACGGGCACCGGGCGGATCGACGTCGAGCAGCGGTTCGCCCAGTGGGCGGATGGCGTACGGGCGGTGACCTACGATCCGCAGGCGATTCCGGTGGGATCCTCGGTCTCGGTCGAGATCGAGCCGCGCGGGTCCGGCGTCAAGGTCGAGCTCGATGTCGACGGGGTCCAGGCGAACCGTAGTTTCGGTGCCCACGTCCACGAGAAGGCTTGTGGCGCAAGTGGTGACGATGCCGGTCCGCACTACCAGGATCAGAAGGATCCGAACACGCCGTCGACCGACCCGGCGTACGCCAACGACCGCAACGAGGTGTGGCTGGACTTCACCACCGATGCCAAGGGAGACGGCGAGGCCGAGTCCACGCAGCAGTGGACGTTCCGTCCGGGGGAGGGACGATCCGTGGTGATCCATGAGAAGCCCACGGCCACCCATCACGGTGAGGCCGGCACCGCCGGTGCGCGCCTGGCCTGCGTGACTCTCTTCTGACCCCGCGAGCGGGACCCGTTCCGAGCCGCGATCCTGACCTGAATGCGGTCCCGTTCCGAACCGCGATTCGTCCTGCGAGCAGGGTCCGTTCCGAATCCGCGATTCTGACCCGCGAACGTTACGCAGGTCCGAACCACGATGTTGAGGCGCGAACGTGACCCAGCCGGGCGTCCGAGAGCCGGATGGTGTCTCCCCGCCGGCCATCGTGCCGACCTGGGCCGAAGTGGTGTTGGGGGGAGGTGATCCAACCGGCTATTCGCGCGTCGACCGGTTGTGGGCCCGTCAGCCGGGGATCGCTGGCCGTTCGGCCGGCAACTGGTCAATGCGCAGGCAAGCGGCCGCTCGCGCCGAACCGGGCGTTGGCACGCCCCGGCCGCGGATCCACCAGCCCTCGGAGAGTCTTGTGTGACCTGCCAGCCGGGGTGTATTCACCCGGCTGGCAGGACGTTCATCGGAAAGCGACCCGCCGACGGTCAGTCTCGACGCAGGATCGGCCGCAGGGTTTCGAGCACCTGGGGGTCCTCGATGGTGGACGGGACGGCGGTGTCCCCGGTGTCGGCGATCTCGCGCATCGAGCGGCGCAGGATCTTCCCCGAGCGGGTCTTGGGCAGTGCCGGCACGACGGCGATCTCGCGCAGTGCCGCCACCGCGCCGATCTCGGCGCGCACCTTCTGCACGAGTTCCGCCTCGAGGACGTCGGGTGCCTTGTCGACCCCGGCCTTGACCACGACGAAACCGCGCGGCACCTGGCCCTTGAGCGCATCGCTCACGCCGATGACGGCGCACTCCGCCACGTCCGGGTGACTGGCCAGAACCTCCTCCATCCCGCCGGTGGACAGCCGGTGCCCGGCGACGTTGATGACGTCGTCGGTACGCCCCATCACGAACAGGTAGCCGTCGTCGTCGAGCAGTCCGCCGTCACCGGTGAGGTAGTACCCGTCGTACAGGGAGAGGTAGGAGTCCAGGTACCGCTGATCGTCCTGCCACAGCGTCGGCAGCGTGCCCGGCGGCAGCGGCAGCCGGAGCACGATCGCCCCCTCCCGACCCGGCGGCTGGGGTTGGCCGACCTCGTCCAGCACCTGCACGTCCCATCCCGGCATCGGGACGCTCGGCGAGCCCGGCTTCACCGGAAGCAGTTCCAAGCCAGCGGGATTCGCGGCGATCGGCCAGCCGGTCTCGGTCTGCCACCAGTTGTCGATCACCGGTATCCCGAGCAGTCTCTGCGCCCAACCGAGGGTCTCCGGGTCGAGGCGCTCCCCGGCGAGGAAGAGATGCCGCAGGCTGGACAGGTCGTACTTCGCCGCGTACGTGCCCTCCGGGTCTTCCTTGCGGATCGCGCGGAAGGCGGTCGGCGCGGTGAAGAGGCTGACGGCTCGATGCTCCTGCACCACCCGCCAGAACTGCCCGGCGTCCGGAGTGCCCACCGGTTTGCCCTCGTACATGATCGTCGTCGCGCCGGCCAGCAGCGGACCGTAGACGATGTAGGAGTGGCCAACCACCCAGCCGATGTCCGAGGCGGTGAACATCGTCTCGCCCGGCTGGACGTCGTAGATGTTGCGCATGCTCCAGGTCAGCGCCACGGCGTAGCCGCCGTCGCGGACGACACCCTTGGGCTTGCCGGTGGTTCCGGAGGTGTAGAGGACGTAGAGCGGATCCGTGCAGGCCACCGGCACGGTGGGCGCCGGTTCCGCATGCGCCATCGCGTCGTCCCAGTCGATGTCGCGCTCGCCCAGCGTGGCCGTCGCCTGCGGCCGCTGCAGGACGACACATCGCTGCGGTGGATGCTCGGCGAGCTCGCACGCCCGGTCGAGCAGCGGCTTGTACTCCAGCACGCGCGAGCCCTCGACCCCGCACGAGGCCGAGACGACGACCCGCGGCTGTGCGTCGTCGATCCGCACCGCCAGCTCCCGGGGCGCGAAGCCGCCGAAGACCACCGAGTGCACGGCACCGAGCCGGGCGCAGGCGAGCATGGCCATCGCGGCCTGCGGCACCATCGGCATGTAGATCACCACCCGGTCGCCGCGGGTAACGCCCAGCCCCCGCAACACGCCCGCGAACCGGGCGACCTGGTCGAGCAGCTCGCTGTAGGTCAGCCTGGTGACCGAACCGGTGACCGGTGAGTCGTAGACCAGCGCCGTCCGGTCGCCGTGGCCGGCCTCCACGTGCCGGTCGACCGCGTTGTGGCAGACGTTCAGCTCGGCGTCGGGGAACCACCGATAGAACGGGGGGCTGCTGTCATCGAGGGCTCTGGTGGGTGGCGTCACCCAGTCCACCGCCTTGGCCGCCTCGAGCCAGAAGCCCTCCGGGTCGGCGAGACTGCGCTCGTAGACCTCGCGGTATGTGGTCACGACTCCTCCTTGGCACGTCCCCGGTCGCGGATCAGCGAAGCTCGAAGCCCCGATAGCCCTGCTCGGCCGCCTCCAGGGTGCGCTTGCGGTAGTCGCCGACGCCGCCGACGTAGGAGAGCACCCGGCGCGGCTTGCCCTCGACGTTCGCGCCGTTGTACCAGGAGTTGGTCTTGGAGATGAGCGTCGCGTTGGCCACCGTGTCGTGATGGTCCACCCAGGCCTGCTCGCCTTCGGCGGTGGGCTCGATGACGTTCTTGCCCTGCTTCTTGAGGTTGGCGATCGCGGCGGTGATCCACTCGGTCTGCTGCTGCAGGCAGGTCGTCATGTTGCACAGCGCGGCCGAGGGGGCCAGCGGCACGGCGGTGGTGAGCAGGTTGGGGAAGCCGTGCACGCCGAGCCCCATCGTGGTGCGGATGTCCCGGCGCCAGCTCTCGGCCAGGGACTGGCCCTCGCGGCCCCGGATGTCGATCCGGCTCAGCGCGCCGGAACCGGCGTCGAAACCGGTGGCCAGGATGATGACGTCGAGCTCGTACACCGTGCCGTCCGCCAGCTCGATTCCCTCCGGACGGATCCGGGTGATCGGGTTCTGCTTCACACCCACGGCCCGGACGTTGTCGCGGTGGTAGACCTCGAGGTAGTTGGTCTCCAGCGGCACCCGGTGGGTCCCGAAGTAGTAGTCCTTCGGCACCATCAGGTCGATCAGCTCGGGGTCCTTGAGCCGGTCGCGCATCTTCTGCCGGACGAACTCGGAGACCTGCTCACTGACCTCGGTGTCGAAGAAGATCTCCGAGAAGGAGGCCAGCCACAGCTTCAGCGAGCCGTTGGCGTAGATGTCCTCCAGCCGGGCCAGCCGCTCCTCCGGCGTGAGGTCCGCCCAGGCCGGGTCCCAGTCGTACTCGAACCCGCTGAAGGTGTGCGGGATGGTCTCGCGCAACTCCTCGAACCGGGCCTTGTAGGCGTCCTGATCGGCCTCGGTGTAGGTGGGGTTGTGCATCGGCAGCACGTACTGCGGGGTGCGGATGAAGACCGTGAGCTCACCGACCCGCTCGGCGATGGTCTGGATCACCTGGATCCCGGTGGCGCCGATCCCGATCACGCCGACCCGCTTGCCGTCCAGATCGACTTCTTCGCGCGGCCAGCGGGAGGTGTGGAAGATCGGCCCGGAGAACGTCTCCTGACCTTCGAACATCTTCTCCATCGGCGCGGAGAGCATGCCCGCACAGGCGATGAAGAACTGCGTGTCGATGACCTCGCCGCCATCGGTGTGGACGGTCCAGCGCTGGGTGTCCTCGTTCCAGTCGGCCTTCGTGATCGTGGTGGAGAAGCTGATGTCCTTGCGCAGGTCGAGCCGGTCCGCGACGTAGCCCAGCCAGCGCTGGATCTCCTCCTGGCCGGGGAAGCGCTGGCTCCAGCTCCAGCCCTTGTAGAGATCCTCGTCGAACAGGTACTGGTAGATGTAGCACTCGGAGTCGAACTTCGCCCCCGGGTAGCGGTTCCACCACCACGTGCCGCCGACGTCGTCCGCCGAGTCGTAGGCGCGGGCGTCGAGCCCGAGCTCGCGCAACTGGTGCAGTTGGTAGAGACCGGCGACACCGGCGCCGATGATCACCGCGTCCAGCGTGCGGGTGGTCGTGGGTTCGAGGGTCTGGGTCATCGGGGTACCTCTCGGCAGTCTGGCTTCGTTGGCAGGGGGTGGTCAGGTTCCCGTGGCATAGGCGCCGTCCGGGGCGCGACATCTGCATGCTTTTGTAACCCCAGCCCGGACCGGACTCGATGTCCCAAGCTGGGACAGCCGGTGTCCGACTGCATCGTTGGTGGACGGCAGTGGACTGGCGTACGGTGTTTCACGTCACACCTCGTCAGCATTCCGGCGAGAGGCTCAGGGCCGCAGCGCAGAAGCCGCGGAGGTCCCGTCGGAATGTTCGGCTCACAACATTTCGACGAGCAGGGACGGGAGCGAGCATGGCCGACGGGTCGCCGGACCTCACCCGGCTGGCAGCGGCGAGAGCCGACTTCCTCGCCAGCCCCGAGGCGCAGATCTCCGGGGTGCCGGACCTGGTTGCTGCCTCCTGGCGACGCAGCCGGTCGGCGGGTGTCGAGTTCGGCAGCTACAACGTGCCCTACCACCAGGACCTGGACTTCGACTCCCGGCTGTCACGCTGCGCCCGCCCGGTGCTGCGACGGCTGGCCGACGACATGAACGACGTGCCGGTCAGCATCGCGTTGGCCGACGCCCGGGCCCGCATCATCGATCGCCGGGATTGTTCGACCTCGGTCGGTCGGGTTCTGGACGGGGTCGACTTCAATCCCGGCTTCAGTTTCGCCGAGCAGGGCATCGGCACCAACGGGATCGGGACGGTCTACGAGGCCGGCCTGCCGGTCAGCGTCGTCGGTTCTGCCCATTTCAACGAGACCCTGACCCCGTTCGCCTGCGCCGGAGCCCCGATCCTCGACCCGTTGACCGGGCGGTTGGAAGGCGTTCTGGACGTCAGCCTGCTCGCCGACGACTGGAATCCGCTGATTCTCGCGCTGGTCAAGACCGCCGCCGGCGACATCGGCCGCAATCTCATGCTCGATCGCAGCCGCGCCCAGCAGGCCCTCTTCGAGACCTACGTGAAGGTGGACGCCCGCACCCACCACGCCGTGGTGGCCGTCGGCGACACGGTGATCCTCAACCAGCGCGCCCAGCACCTGCTCTCCCCCGAGGACCAGCTCGTCGTGCAGCAGCATGCGCGTTTCCTGATGTCCCGGCGGACCGACGGCTCGAATCTGGTCCGGCTGACCGATGGACGCAGCATGCAGTTGCGCGTCACCCGCGTCGTCGCCGGCGGCGACACGACCGGCGTGGTGCTGCTGATCTCGGACCCGCCGCCCGGCGTGGGCGAGCAGATCCGCGAACGGAGCCAGACTCCGACGGCCGGCTTCGGTGCCTTCATTGTGGAGCCGCCGGCCGAACCGGCCCCCGCCGAGGAGCCGTGGACCTTGCACAGCGGCAGTTCCGCGTGGGAAGTTGCGGCACGCACGGTGTGGGAGGCCCTGCGCGACGGCACGCCGGTGCTGTTGAGCGGGGAGCCGGGATCGGGTCGCCTCCACCTCCTCCGCGAGGTCTTCGCC
>JBDIAG010000080.1:0-10947 GCA_039812305.1 Actinomycetales bacterium
TATCTCTTTGTCATCCTCGTTCGCGGGCACCAGCGAGTACATGGCCATGGAGAAGCTCGGGCAGTTGCGCGCCGCGGTCGCGCAGGGACGCGCCGACTGGGACCTGATCGTCGTCGACACCCCGCCCAGCCGGTCGGCGCTGGACTTCCTGGAGGCGCCGGCGCGCCTGTCGTCCTTCCTGGACGGGCGCTTCATCCGGCTGCTGACGGCTCCGGCCCGGAAGGGGGGACGGGCCTACATGCGGGCGCTCACCGGTGCGGTCGGCGGGATGAGCCTGATCATGTCGAAGGTGCTCGGGTCGGAGATGGTCGCCGACGTGCAGGCATTCGTCGCGGCGACCGACACCATGTTCGGCGGGTTCCGGGAGCGGGCGCGGAAGACCTATTCCCAGCTGTCCGCGCCCGGCACGGCCTTCGTCGTGGTCAGCGGCGCCGAGGAGGCGGCACTGGAGGAGGCGGCGTTCTTCGTGGACCGGCTGGCCGAGGAGCAGATGCCGCTCGCCGGGCTGGTCGTCAACCGGGTGCAACCGGTGCGCGCCGCGGAGCTGGGCGCCACCCAGGCGCGGTCCTGGGCGGACGAGATGGATCGTGACCAGAAGACGACGGCGGCGCTGCTCCGGCTGCATGCACAGCGCGTGTGCCGGCGGGAGGCGGAACTCGACCTGGTCGCCGGCTTCCAGGCCGAGCGGCCGGACGTGCCGGTGGTCTGCGTGGAAGCACTGCCCAGTGACGTCCACGATCTGGAGGGCTTGCGAACGGTTGGCGCCCGGCTGGCCGGCTGAGCCGGCTCGATGCGTCCGACCGACCTGCGCCGGCCGGATGTCGCCGATCGGATGTCGCCGATCGGGACTCGCCGATCAGGCGCTGTGGCGGGCCTCGGCCTGCGAGCGCTCGTAGTCCTCACGAGCGGCCTCGAGCAGGCGTCCCCAGGACTGGACGTTCGGACGTCGCTTGAGCAGGGCACGGCGGGCACGCTCGGTCATCCCACCCCACACCCCGAACTCGATCCGGTTGTCCAGCGCGTCGGCCAGGCACTCGGTCTTGACGGGGCACGACTGGCAGATCACCTTCGCCTGGTGTTGGGCCGCCCCCTGCACGAACAGGTCGTCGGGGTTGCCCTTGCGGCAGGCCGCCTGCTTGGTCCACGTCCGCTGGGCCAGCAAATCCATGGTGCCCCTCGCTCACTCGTCCACATCCGTCCGCGCCTGGTTTGACCCGGACTTGCGGCGGTCATCGGGACGCAGATGCACCGACTTGAGCCCTAGAACCCGATTTTTTTCACAGCCTCTTCGCATCGTGACGTCTGCTTGAGGTCAGGCTTGTCAGCGAGAGCGCTTACTCTGTCCAACATGGCCCCTTCTGACTCGGCCCCCGGTATGGCCAAAGTCACGAGCTTGATCGCGGCATTCGTCACCACCAGCCTGCTCGCCGGCGTGCTCACCGCGGGAGTGTTCCTGCCCGCGGTCGGCGCCGCCGGGCAGGTCACTCGCAGCGGCATCGAGTTCTTCGACGCGCTGCCGGCGGACTTCAAGGTCGACCAGCCGTCGCAGCAGTCGAAGATCCTCTACTCGGACGGTTCCGAGATGGCGACCTTCTACTACGAGAACCGCATCCTGGTTCCGCTCAGCGCTGTCGCCCCGGTGATGCGGCAGGCCATCGTGGCGATCGAGGACAACCGGTTCTACGAGCACTCCGGGGCCGACCCCAAGGGCATCCTGCGCGCGGCCGTGAACAACGCCGCCGGGGAGGACACGCAGGGGGCCTCGACCCTGACGCAGCAGTGGATCAAGAACGTCCTGCTGAACGAGGCGCTGGCGGCCAAGGACGATGCGGCCGTCAAGGCCCTCCAGACGCCGGACAAGGCCCGTAAGGTGCGCGAGATCAAGCTCGCGATCACCGCGGAGAAGCAGTACAGCAAGGACGAGATCCTCCAGAACTACCTGAACATCGCGCTGTTCGGCAACGGGCAGTACGGGGTGCAGACCGCCTCGCGGCACTTCCTCAGCAAGAACGCCTCCGAGCTGACCCTGGCGGACGCGGCGCTGCTGGCCGGGATGGTGCAGTCGCCGACCCGGTGGAACCCGGTGCGGTATCCGGATCGGGCCCAGCACCGGCGGGACATCGTCCTGGGCGAGATGCTGCGGTTCAAGATGATCACCCAGCAGCAGTACGACGAGGCCAAGGCCACCCCGGTGGCGTCCCAGATCCACGTCGAGGACACCCAGAACGGCTGCAGCTACGCGGGGTCGGCCGCCTACTTCTGCGACTACGTCACCTGGGTCATCCGCAACGATCCCGCCTTCGGGCCGGACGAGGCCGCCCGGCTCAAGCTGCTGTATGCGGGTGGTCTGACGATCACCACGACGCTCAACCCGGCCAAGCAGGCGATGGCGCAGGAGACGATCGACGCTCGCCGGGTCTCCTACCGCCGCGGGATCGGCGTGGCCCTGTCGTCGGTGGATTCGACGAACGGCCAGATCGTGGCGATGGCGCAGAACCGGCAGTACACCACCGATCCGAACGCCGGCAACAGATTCACCGCCATCAACTACAACGTCGACCGTGCCTACGGCGGCGGCGGCGGATTCCAGGTCGGCTCCAACTACAAGCCGTTCACCCTGGCCACCTGGCTGGAGTCCGGCCGGGGGCTGAACTCGGTGGTCAACGCGTCCAAGACCTCGCGCCGCTTCCGGGCCAGCTGCGAGGGCTACTCCAAGACCTTCTCCCCGTCCAACGCCGAGGGCGGTGGCTCGGGTCCGATGACCGTCCTGCAGGCGACCTACAACTCGGTGAACACCGCCTACGCCTCGATGGCCAGCCGTCTCGACCTGTGTGACATCCGCGACACCGCGGCGTCCCTGGGCGTGCACCGCGCCGACGGCACGCCGCTGCAGACGAACGCGTCGTCCTTCCTCGGCACCAACGAGATCGCCCCGCTGACGATGGCCTCGGCCTTCGGCGGCTTCGCCAACGGCGGCACCTACTGCAAGCCGGTCGCCATCATCGAGGTGAAGAACTCCGCGGGCCAGGTGCTGCCGAAGCCGGAGCCGGACTGCAAGCAGGTCCTCGACCCCCAGGTCACCGCCCAGGTGAACTACGCGCTCAGCCAGGTGCTCACCCGGGGCACGGCCAAGCGGGTCGGCGGCATCGGCCGTCCGGCAGCGGGCAAGACCGGCACGACCAACCAGTCGATGGAGACCTGGTTCACCGGCTACGCCGCCGGCGGGCTGTCGACCGCGGTCTGGGTCGGTACCCCCGACCGCTCTCCGACACGCGTCTACGGCGCCTACGGCGCCACCTACGCGGCCCCGATCTGGCGCAGCTACATGAGCCAGGCGGTGCGGGACATGCCCGAGCAGTCCTTCGCCGAGGTCCGCCGCTCCGCCAGCCGCAACGAGGAGGTCACCGTCCCGCGGGTGGTCGGGCTCTCCGAGGACGAGGCCAGGAAGGCCATTCAGGACCAGGAGCTCGAGGACGGCGCCACCGTCGAGACCGACAGCACCGAACCGGCCGGCACGATCATCGGCACCTCGCCCAGATCCGGATCGCGCGTCACCAACGGGACGGAAGTACGGATCCTGGTCTCGAACGGCCGGAGCGGCTGAGCAGCCGGAGCCGCCCTACTTGGAGAGCGCACTTGCCGTCAGCATGGGATCCTTGCCCACAGCCTGGACCTATCGGTGGAGCAGGTGGGTTTGTGAGTGGATCCATCAGGAAGGGAGTCATCAGCGCAGGGATTCTGTCCCTCCTGGTACTCCCGGCCTGCGCAGGCATCCGCCCGGGCGCTCGCGATCTGGCGATTGAGTCCGTGCGCCAACAGGCTGAGTCCGTACGGACGCAGATGGCATCCCTCCAGGCGCCTTCCGATGACCAGGCTCTTCTCGATTCCGTGAGTCGGGCGATGCCCGTCGGCGACACGTTCACGACCGATCCTCAATGGGACGGCGACGCGGTGACCTTCGACGCCGCCTTCTTTGCTCGCGGCGAGGAAGGCGGCGGCCTGTCCTACAAGGCGTACGCGGTGCGGTTGTGCGTGACGTACCGGGTCCTGCCGTCTGCGGCGGAGGTCGCCGGCGTCGAATGCGGTCCCGACGTACCCACGCACCGTGACAATGTCGGAACCATCGACGAGACGGTCACTCTCGACGAGTAGTGGTCCTGGCCGGGATTGTTTCACTTCTCGATCCGGGGTGCCTACCCGGCCAGCGCCTGGCGGACCGCGGCCGCGATGTCCCCACCGGCGGCCTGTTGCCCGACGCGAGCGCGGACGGCCTTGATCACTGCGCCCATCTGTGCGCCGTCGCCCAGCTTGGCGGCTTCCTCGGCGACCACGGCGGCGAGTTCCTCCGGGCTCAGCTGGGCCGGGAGGTACTCGGCCAGGATGGCCGCCTCGTCCCGTTCCTTGGTGGCCTGCTCGGGACGTCCGGCGTCGTCGTAGATCTGCGCCGACTCGTGCCGCTTCTTGATCTCCGTCTGCACCAGCCGCTGGATGTCGGCGTCGGTGACCTCGTTGCCGCCGGTGCCGGCGACCTCGGCGTTCTTGATCGCGGCCATCAGCGCCCGGATGGTCGTCTTGCGGAGCTCGTCCTTGGCGCGCATGGCTGAGGTCAGGTCGGAACGGAGCCGGTCACGGATGCTGGTGTCAGTCACCCGACCATGGTGGCAGGGCCGGCCGAGGGGTGTCGCCTGAGTTGGCGCGAGTCCTCGGCGGCATTTGATCGTCCGATGGTCGGGGAGTGAGCGACCGGTGCAGATGAACGCGCGTCGAACCGCGAGTGTCATGCGCGCCCGGAACGTCGGCGACAATGCCTGGGTGCCCATCGCGAGAACGCCCCGTGCCAGGTCCGCCGTCACCGCTCTCGCCACCGTAGCGGGAATAGGCGCTGCGGGCGGCCTGGCGGCCTTGGCCGGCGCGAGAGTCGAAGCCGAGGCGTTCATCCTGCGCCGGGTGACCGTGCCCGTGCTCCCGGCGGGGGCGATGCCGATCCGGGTGTTGCACCTCAGCGATCTGCACCTCAGCCCGCGCGACCACCGGCGGATCGCCTGGACCCGCGGCCTTGCCGCTCTGGAGCCCGACCTGGTCATCGACACCGGCGACAACCTGGGACATCTGGACGGCGTCCCCACCGTGGTTCAGGCCCTGGAGCCGCTGCTCGAGCTGCCGGGGGTGTTCGTCTTCGGCTCCAACGACTACTACGGCCCGGTGCCGAAGAATCCGCTCTCGTACTTCGGCGGCCCCTCCAAGGCAAGCGGACGGCCGCTGCTGCCGACCGAGGAACTGCGGCGCTCGCTCACCGGCGCGGGCTGGCTGGATCTCAACAACGCCCGTGGCGACCTGGAGATCGCCGGCACGTCGATCCGGTTCACCGGTCTCGACGACCCGCACATCAACCTGGACCGGATGCCGCCGCCGGAGCCGAGGCCGACGAGCGACCGGGCCGACGGGGTCGTCCGGCTCGGGGTCGTGCATGCGCCGTACCGGCGCGCCCTGGACACCCTGGTCCGGGCCGGCAGCGATCTCGTGCTGGCCGGCCACACCCACGGCGGCCAGATCTGCCTCCCTTTCGCCGGCGCCCTCGTCACCAACTGCGACCTCCCCCGGCGCTACGCCAAGGGACTGCACGAATGGCGGGTGGACGCCGGCCAGTCGAGCCCGCTGCACGTCTCGGCCGGCCTGGGCACCTCTCCCTACGCCCGCATCAGGCTGTTCTGCCGTCCGGAAGCGACCTTGCTCACCCTCACCCCGCACTGAGGACCCGTCAGCTCATAGGACTCCGGGTCGCTTCCTGTCGCGCCTCAAGCGGCCGAAGACGCCCGTTCGGGGCACGGATCGAGAACCGGTTTCGCGACTGGCGGGTCCCTCAGCTAGGCTGTTCCGGCAGCACACGGGGTGTGGCGCAGCTTGGTAGCGCGCTTCGTTCGGGACGAAGAGGCCGCAGGTTCAAATCCTGTCACCCCGACTCACGTTTGCGCACGTCAGAGGCCTGCAGTCCCAAACCGGTGTTGCTGGTGAGGGCAGGCCATCGGTGAGTGCCGAGACGTGTGCCGCCCGCTATCGGCATCCCTGGTGAGTGGTCACGGCCCGAGACGTCTGCGTGCGGTCGCGGTCGGTGCCGAATGGTCGCGTTCGTGCGTCTGCTAGGTGACCTGTGGGTGTCTACCGTTACCGCTCGTCGTGGGGGTGTTGCTGGGAGGCGCCGATCGCCAGCGTCCGTTGGGCAGCGGACGGGCGTCTCGCCGCCCCGGGGCGGGTGCCCGCAGGCGGCAGAGGGCCGGGACATCCAGAACGAGGCCGGGCATCCGGTTGACAGCCCGGGCATCCGATTAACAGCCGGGCATCCGGCGATGTCCGGCCGTTGAGCCATTACCTGGATGCCTGGCGCTTACCTGGATGCCGGCGCGCCTATCCGGCTGCAACAAGTCATCGACCTGCTGCTCGGCCATCCGTCATTACATCGAGGCCACCCAGCGATACCAGTGGGGCCGTAGTTCGCCTGAATCCTAATCCCACCCTTACCATTTGGGCGGTTCCCGGTGTTCGATGGATCCGCGCTCAGCCGCCCGGGCGGACAGCGGTACTGAGCGTGCTTCGGGACGAAGAGGCCGCAGGTTGAAGTCCTGTCACCCCGACAGTCGGTCGACATCAGGCGCGAAGCGGTACCCGATTCCCGGTTCGGTCACGATGAGCTTCGTCCGGGAGGACTCCCTTTCCAGCTTGCGACGGATGCTCGCCACGTGCACGCGCAGGTAGTTCGTCTGCCGCTCGTATCCGGGTCCCCACACCGCGCGCAGCAGATCGGTCTGCCGCACCAGCCGTCCCCGCTTGCGGACGAGCGTCTCGACGATCTTCCACTCGATCGGGGTCAGATGGATCTCCTGACCAGCTCGAACCGCCCGAGACTCGGTGATGTCGAGTTCGAGGTCACCGACCTCGACCGTCAGCGGCGGATCCTCAACGCCGGCGCGCCGGGTGGCTACCCGGATGCGGGCGAGCAGCTCCTCGATCGAGAAGGGCTTGGTGATGAAGTCGTCGGCGCCGAGGTCGAGCGCCTCGACCTTGTCGTCCGCCTCGGATCGTGCCGAGACGACGATGACTGGCACCCGCGTCCAGGTCCGCAGCCGTCGCAGCACGGTGACGCCGTCGATGTCGGGCAGTCCAAGATCGAGAAGGACGACATCCGGCAGGCGTTCGTCGACGATCTGCAGGGCGGATCTGCCGTCCAGGGCCGTCTCCACCTCGTAGTCGCGGGCCCGCAGGTTGATGGTCAGCGTGCGCAGGATCGCCGGGTCGTCGTCGACCACGAGCACGAACGTCATGCCTCCTCCAGGCCCTCGGCGACGGGTCGGGGAAAGTCCAGCACGAAGGTGAGGCCGCCGCCCGGCGTGTCCTCGGTCGCGATGCTGCCACCCATCGCCTCGGTGAGACCGCGGGCGACGGCCAGGCCCAGGCCGACTCCGTCCTTGCGCGGCACGTCGCCCAGCCGCTGGAAGGGGACGAAGAGCCTGCTCTGTTCGTGATCGGCGACTCCGGGCCCCTCGTCGCAGATCCGCAGGGTGGCGCGACTGTCGGTCACGGTCCCGTCGACGCGGATCGCGGCCTCCGGCGGGGTGTACTTGAGCGAGTTCTCGCAGATGTTCGCCAACACCCGGTCGAGCAGGCCGGCATCGGCGAGGGCGACGAGGTCGCTGTCGACGTCGACGCGGATCCGCTCGGCACCGTCCAGCGGTGCGATGGCGGTGCGCACGGCGAGGTCCAGGCTCACCGGGCTGAGCTCGACCGTCACCGCCCCGGTGTGGATGCGACTCATGTCGAGCAGATTGGTCACCAGGGCGGTCAACCGGTCGGTGGCCTCCTCGACGGTCTCCAGCAGGGCGGCACGGTCCTCCTCGGAGAAGTCGATCTCCTGGTTGCGCAGGCTGGACACCGCCGCCTTGGCCGCCGCCAGCGGTGAGCGGAGGTCGTGTGAGACGGCCGCCAGGAGCGCGGTCCGCGTCCGGTCCGCCTCGGCCAGCCGCAGTCTCTCCACCTCGGCCCGATTGGCCCGCTGGCGTTCGGCCATCACCGTGGCGTAGGCCGCGTAGGCGTTCAGCAGGGCGCGCTCGGAGGCGGTCCGGGTGCCGCCGTGCACGACGAGAGTGGTCTCGTCGTCGATCGCGGTGACCATGTCGTCGGCCTCCGGATCAGTGGGGACGTCACCGACCCGGGCGATCACCTCGCAGCCCCGGTCGGTGCGCCGCAGCACGGCGGCACCGGCGGCGGAGAACAGTTCGCAGGCGGAGTGGAGCACCCCGTCCAGATCGTCGCTGGCCGTGAGCAGGCTGTGCGAGAGGACGGTCAGCGCGTCCGCTTCGGCCCGCGCCTCGCGCGCCTCGCCGGCTCTGCGGGCCGAGTGGTCCACGACTGTGGCGACGGCGATCCCGACCACGATGAAGAGGACGATCGCCATCGCGTTGCCCGGCTCGGCGATGGTCAGCCGGTACAGCGGCGGGGTGAACAGCAGATTGAGCAGCAGCCCGCTGGCCACCGCCGCGGCGACCGCCGGCAGCAGACCTCCGATCAGGGCGGTCGCCACGACGACCGCCATCAGCGCCATCGACTCGAACGACAGGCCGTGCAGGCTGTCGGTCAGCTTCAGCAGCAGGCTGACGAGAACCGGGGCAGCGACGGCGAAGACGAAACCGGCCACCCGCCGGCGCAGGCCGAGGTTGTCGTTCGGACGGTGGCGCAGACGGCGGGTGCGGACGTAGTCGTGCGTGACGATGTGGACGTCGATGTCGCCGGAGCCGGCGATCACCCGCTCGCCGATCCCCGGGCGGACCAGGACCGACAGCCGGCCCCGACGACTGGCGCCGACGATCACCTGGTTGGCGTTCTCGGCTCGGGCGAACCGAAGGATCGTCTCGGCGATGTCGTCGCCAACCACGGTGTGGAAGGTGCCCTCCAGCTGCTCGGCCTTGGCGCGGATCGCGGTCAGCCGGTCCGGCGAGACGCCGCTGAGCCCGTCATGGCGGGTCACGTAGAGGGCGAGCCATTCGCCGCCGGCCCGTCGGGAGGCGATCCGCGCCGCGCGACGCATCAGAGTGGCGGACTCCGGCCCGCCGGTGACCGCCACCACGATCCGTTCCCGGGTGGCCCAGGTGCCCTTGATCTCGTGCTGCTCGCGGTACCGTTCCAGCCCCTCGTCCACCCGGTCGGCCAGCCAGAGCAACGCCAGTTCGCGCAGCGCGGTGAGGTTGCCCTCGCGGAAGTAGTTGGACAGCGCCGCGTCGACCTTGTCGGCGGCGTAGATGTTCCCGTGTGCCATCCGGCGACGCAGTGACTGTGGGCTCATGTCGACGAGTTCGATCTGGTCCGCCGAGCGGACGACCTGATCGGGCACCGTCTCGCGCTGGCGTACCCCGGTGATCGCCTCGGCGACGTCGTTCAGCGACTCCAGGTGCTGGATGTTGACGGTCGTGACGACCTCGATCCCGGCATCCCGGAGCGTCTCGACGTCCTGCCACCGCTTCTCGTGCCGGCTGCCCGGCACGTTGGTGTGGGCCAGTTCGTCGACGAGGGCGACGGCCGGCCGGCGGGCGAGGACGGCCTCGACGTCCAGTTCCTCCTGGACGGTCCCCTTGTACGCGACCCGCGCCCGCGGAATCACCTCGAGGCCCCCGATGGCGGCCAGCGTCTTGGCCCGACCGTGGGTCTCGACGTAGCCGACGACGACGTCGGTGCCCCGTTCGCGTCGGCGGTGGCCTTCGTCGAGCATGGCGAACGTCTTGCCGACCCCGGGGGCGGCCCCCAGGTAGACACGGAGTCTGCCGCGATCGACGCTCAACTCGCTCGTTGCCATCCCGTTAGTGTCTCTATCCCGACTGCTCGAGGACGGCCTCCCGGACGGCACTGTTGAGCCGCAGGACGTTGACCGCCGGCTCCCCGAGGAACCCGAAGACGCGGCCTTCGGTGTTCGCCTCGATCAGCTCGGCGACCTCCTGCCGGCTCAACCCGTTCGATCGAGCCACCCGGGACGCCTGCAGCCGCGCGTACTCCGGCGAGATGTGCGGGTCCAGGCCCGAGCCGGAGGCGGTGACCGCGTCGGGTGGCACCTCGGACTCCGTCACCGATTCGCTCCGGGCGACGGCGGCGCGTCGTTCGTCGATCAGCGCGACCAGGTCGGGGTTGGTCGGCCCCAGATTGCTCGGGGCCGAGGCGAGGGTGTCGTAGTCGTTGGCCGACGGACGGGAGTGGAACCACTGCTCTCCGCGGAAGTCCTGGCCGATCAGCGCCGAGCCGACGATGCGGTCACCGATCCGGACGGGTTGCCCCGCCGCCCGATCGCCGAGGGCCTGACCGGCGGCCCAGACGGCGAGGGGATATCCCAGACCGAGGATCACGGTGAACACGACGAGCAGTCGCAGGGCGGCGAAGGACTGTCGGGCGAGGTCGAGAAGCATGGCGAGTCACCCGATTCCGGGTAGCGACGAGACGATGAGATCGATGAGCTTGATGCCGACGAAGGGCACGACGATGCCGCCGAGCCCGAAGACGACGATGTTCCGGCGCAGGATCGAGGTCGCCGAGGCGGCCCGGAACCGGACGCCCCGCAGCGCCAGCGGAATCAGCGCGACGATGACCAGCGCGTTGAAGATCACCGCGGAGAGGATGGCCGACTCCGGTGTGGCCAGGCCCATGATGTTGAGCCGGTCGAGCGCCGGATAGGCCGCGACGAACATCGCCGGAACGATCGCGAAGTACTTGGCGACGTCGTTGGCGATCGAGAACGTCGTGAGCGCGCCGCGGGTGATGAGCAGTTGCTTGCCGATCTCGACGACGTCGATGAGCTTGGTCGGATCGGAGTCGAGGTCGACCATGTTGCCCGCCTCCTTCGCGGCGGCGGTACCACTGTTCATCGCGACGCCGACGTCGGCCGCGGCCAGCGCCGGGGCGTCGTTGGTGCCGTCC
>JBDIAG010000081.1:0-10780 GCA_039812305.1 Actinomycetales bacterium
GATCAGCACGCCGATGCGTCGCTGTTCGTCGGGGTCCCCGGATTCGATCGACGGGTCGGTGGGCGCGCCGCTGTCGTCGTCGGACGTCGGCCCGGGCGGTGCGTCGTCCACCATGAAGACCTCCCACTGTGCGCGTCGACTCACCGTACTGATCTACTCCTGTCCGGGAGGTGTGCAACGGTGAATTGGCGCGGGGCCGCATTGTTCGGTGTGGTGGCGCTGCTCTTCGGAGTGCCCTATCTCTTCGTTGCCGAGGCCCTGGAAGGCGGCTTCGGTCCGGTGGCCACGGCGGCGGGGCGAACCGTGATCGGTGCGCTGGTTCTGCTGGTCTTCACGCATCGTGCCGCCTGGCGCCTGATCACCGTCGATCCCGTGCGGATCGTGATTCTCGCTGTCGTCGAGGTGGTCCTGCCGTTCTCGCTGATCGCCATCGGCGAGATGACCGTGCACACCGGCACGGCCGGAGTCCTGATCGCGCTGGAGCCCGTCTTCGTCGTGATCTGGATCGTCGTGCTGGGACGCTCGATCCGGTTGCTGAATCCGGTGGCGGTGTTCGGTGCGGCGATCGGCCTGGTGGGTGTCTGGTTCCTCGTCGGCTCGCCCGGCGGAGGTCCGGGGTCGCTCTTCCTCGTCGCGGCGGCCCTCTGGTACGGACTGGGCGCGGTGTTGATCGAACGCTGGTTCCCTTCGGTGCCGAGCGTGCATCTCGCGGCGGCGATGCTGGCCGCGGCCGCGCCGATCCTGGTCGTCGGCACCGCGGTTTTCGATCTGCCGGGAAGGGTCACGCCTACCGGACTGGCGGCCATGGTCGCCCTGGGCGCGTTCTGCACCGCTGGAAGCTTCGTCACCTTCTTCGCCTTGATTGCGCGGATCGGTGCCCAGCGTGCCGCCTTGGCTGCCTATGTCGCGCCGGTGATCGCCTTCGTGGCCGGGGTGAGCCTGCGCGGGGAGGTGGTGACCCCGGCAACGGTGGCGGGTTCGGTCCTGGTACTGATCAGTGCCTGGGCGGGCCTGCGGTCGGGACGAACCCGGCCGGCTGGCCTGGTGGCCGAAGCCGACGGGACGGGGGCCGGGTCGATGGGGATCGAGCCGACGGAGACCGAGTCAACGGGACGCGCGGCGGCGAGCGGCTCGGCCGCGGGGCCACGAGGACCGGCGGACGAGGCGGGGAGGCCGGAGGTGCCAGCGCCCCCGGCGCCGGAGGCGCGGAAACCGGAGGAGTCACAGGGCCCGGCGATGGAGGTGGGGAAATCGGAAGTGTCAAAGGGCCCGGCGCCGGAGGCGGGGAGACCGGGGGAGCCAATGGGCCAGGCGATGGAGACGAGGCGACCGGGAGCGAGTGCGGGAGGACGGGGGTCTGCGGCAGCGCCCCGTTCGGGACCCGGGGGAGCGGGCCGGGAGATCGCCGGAGTGGGCGGGTCGGCCGGCGGCGTGGGCCGTCCGATTGGTGACCCGTGCCGGGGGGTCGGAGGAGTGGGCGTCGAGGCCGGAGGGTCGCCCGTCCCACCAGTGACGGATGGCGAGGACGCGCGATGATCGTCCTGGTCGGGATGTCGGCCCGGGAGGTGACCGATCGGGCCCTGCTGACGGAGTGGGCCGCCGGCGTCGGCGGAAGTGTCGCCTTCCTGCAGATCGCCGATCCGTCGCTGGGCGCGGAACTGACCAGGCTCGCCGATCAGGGCGTCACCCGGATCACGCTCGTCGGGGTCAGTCTGAGCCGGCTGGCGCCGGGAGTCTCCTGGCTGCGCCGGATCGCGTCGCACTGGTGCCGCGAGTACGGCGGCGACCCGCCGGCGATCGACGTTGCCGGTCGCCTGCTGGCCGACCCGGAGGAGTTGGCCGCGCTGGCGGCGCAAAGCCGTCCGCTCTCCGGCAACGAGCCCGGTCTGACCTCGCCGGCGTGGGAGGACGTGCCTCGTCACCGCCACCAGGTGCTGGTCTGTCGCGGGCCGCGGTGCACGGCGGCAGGGTCGCAGCGCACGATCGAGACGATGATCCTGGCGATGATGGCCCACCAGCTCGGCGACGACGACGTGCTGATCACTCACACCGGCTGTCAGTTCCCGTGCAACCAGGCTCCGGTCGTCACCGTGCAGCCGGACGACGTCTGGTACGGCGGAGTGGACGAGGAGGCGGCCAGACGGATCGTGGTCGAGCACCTCGTCGCCGGCACCCCCGTCGCCGCGCACCGGCTGCGGCGGGAGCGTCGGGACTGAGCCTGGAACCCACGCGCCCCGCCGAGCCTCAGCCGCGTCCACCGGGTCCGCAGATCGCCAACCGCGACGATCGTCCGGCGCGTCGCGCTCCGGCCGGGTGTCAGGTTGCCCGGCGGTCCAAGTCATCGCCCACGGTGCTACACACAGGCGAAAGGAATGCGTCAGCCCGGTCGATCGTCGCGGCGCGTGGGCTCAAGCGGTCGATAGGTGTTCTCTGAGACCCAAAAGTCACCGCTCGACGCGGAATCGGACAGGAGCGCCGGCGCGCCCGCCCCGGACGCGACAGCAGAGCGACCGTGCGGCGGGCTGCGCATCTCGCGGACGCCGCCGCCGGCCCAGCTCGGTGCGCTCCGGTCAGCGCACCGAGACCGCCGGGCGCGCGCCCGAGCCGGAGATCTTGGACTGCAACCGGCCGAGCAGGCCCACCAGCACGACGCCGATGACCGTCCACATGGTCGCCAGGGTGAGCAGCGAGGCGCGCCGGAAGTACCACAGCGTGTCGGCCGGGAAGTCGCCGATCTCGTTGACCGTGGGGAACAACAGCCCGGCGACGACCATGATCACCAGGTAGCCGGCGACACAGCTCACCACCGCGCCATAGGTGCCGATCCGCGGCTGCAGGCGGACGGCCAGGACGGTCGCGATGATCGCGACCACGATCGAGACCAGGACGAAGGCGAAGTAGAGCCCGGTTCGCGAGCCGATCGTCTCCGGATCGCCGACGGCCGGCGGGGTCGCCGGGTACTTCAGGAACGGGACGAGCTCGTAGGCGGCGAAACCGATCGCGACGACCAGGGTGGTCGACTGGCCCAGGCTGAGCCGGCCCATCCGGCCGGCGACGCCACCGGACACCAGACCGACGATGCCGCCGGTGGCCAGACCGACGGCCAGGGTGCCGGTCAGCAGACCCCAGGTGCTCTGCGTCGCGCGAGAGACCTCGGTTCCGCCGTCCTCCTCCGCCTCGTCGCCGTGCGAGTGGCCCGCTTCGTCCGCGTGGTCATGGTCGGCCGCGGGCTCTTCGGCGGCGGCATTGGCCTCCTCGACCGCGATGGCCGCGTCGACCTGGGGCTCGCCCCAGTTGTAGGCGACGAGGAAGGTGGCCAGACCGGCCAGGAGGCCGGCCAGCAGGCCGTAGACCAGGAAAGTTCGTGCGTTCACGCCGGTGAATCCATTTCGGGTATGCCATGCCCATCGGTGGGACCGGAAAGGCCGCCGATCGGTCAGGGGAGACAACAGGTCTGAAGGGGTACTACGCCGATGACGACAGGTCGCCAGCTCGGGACGGTTGCGGCGCTCGATGACGCCAAGCCATCAGGCCGGACGGTGACGGCGCCCGATCACGTCAGCCACGATGCGGTGACGAACGATCTCGGCTACGCCCGGTGCCCGACTGCCACGGGTGAGCAGCAAGGCCTGACGCCGATCGCTGGGAAAGCGCCAGGCGCCGGATCGGCCGGATCAGTGGCAGGGGTAGCCCATCAGGTGGCGGCCGTCGTGGACCCACTCGTGGATCGCGTTGCCCGCCGGAATCGAGATCGCGCCCTGGTCGGCGCTGACGAAGAAGATCACCAGAACCGCCAGCAGACCGAAGAAGAACGCCCACGGGGCGATCTCGCGGAAGGGAATCGGCGGCAGCGCCGGAGAGGCGAGTGGGGCGGCGGCGACGTTGGCCATGTTTTCCTCCTCAGGGAATCTGCGTCCCTGTCGATGACGAAGACGGGCCCCGGGGTCTGACTCCATCACTGATAGCGATGTCACAGTAGCGCGACTGTGCCGGACTCTCACCGGCTTCCTCTGCGCCCGCAGCAAGCATCGTACTCCGCCGTGTCACGTCTTCAATGCCCCGCCGGAGTCAGGCGAAACCGGGTGCCGGTGGACGAGAAAGCCGTCGTCACACCGGCCCCGGCACCGACTCAACCGGCGGTCGTGCCCACCCTCTCCTGCCATTCGGGACGAAACCGCGGGTCCTTGCCGTAGGCGAGCGCCAGCAGCTTCAACGACGTCGAGTCGATTCCGCGACCGTGCTTGAGATCGAGGACGAGTTCGTTGAGAAGTGCCAGGCCGCGCTCGGCGGCTTCCGCCTGTTCGCCGATCGCGGAGTCCCGGCGCCACGTCGCGGTGATGATCTCCTCGCACAGCCGGTCGTGCAGGAAGTCGAGCAACGCGGGATCCGGTTCGCCCGGCCCGGTGGTCGCGGGTTCGTCATCGCGCTGGTGGAGGAGGACGGTGGTGCTCGTCCCGGCGATCGGGGGTCTTTCCATCTGCTCTTGGGTCATCGCTCATCCCTCGTGAGCTCGTCGCGGCCGGTCCGCGACCCGAGGGAATGCCTGACACCGCAGGGCAAAGGCCCGGGATGTCCGGACTCCGCCCTCGGGAGCCGCAGACCACCACGCCCGGCGGGCGCGGTGCGCTGGCAGGTCTTCGGACTCGTGGGCGCCGTACTTTCCGCCTACTGGAGATCGCTTCCCAGACCTTGCGGCCCAGTGCCTTTGACCTCGTTCGTTCCCACTCACCGCTGCGGGGCAGTCCCGGATTCGCACCGGGTTCCCTCTTGCTACGACGGCACCGGGAGACCTCGAGGAGTCACGGCGCCGAACCAGCTGCGGGATCGAGCATAGGCGCTGGAGTCACCTCCGTCACGGCACAGTGACAAAGCCCGCTACCGGGCGGGCGGTGGGTTGGTAGCCTGATGGGCATGCTGCCACAGCAAGGCGACCTCCTCGGAGAGGGCGAGACAACCGACGCGCGCTGACCGCGCGCGTTCGATATCAGCCCCATCAGATCTTCGCCGGTTCCTCGGATCTCCAACCGGCTGGCTGCTGTCCGAACGCGGTTCATCACCCACGTTCTCGACAGGAGTTCTCCCATGCCTATCTTCTCCACCGCGCGCCCTCGATCCGAGCGGCTCGTGCTTGCCTGGCCCGTTCTCACCTTCCTGGCGCTCGGCACCCATGTCGGCGTCTATGCCGTTCAACTCGCACCCCTGGCGACCGCGCTTCACCTCAATCCCGGGCAATTGGGCCTGGCGGTCACCGGTTCCGCCGTGGCCGGGCTGGTCACCCTCATCGGTGGCGGCTATCTGGCCGACCGGCTCGGCCGCCGAATCGTATTGCTGATCGGGTTCTTCGGCACCGGATCGTCCTTCGCCGCGCTCAGTCTCGTCCAGGGCTATCCAGCCTTGCTGCTGGCGTTCGTCTGGTACGGGCTGTGCGTGAGTTTCATCGATCTCGGTGTGAACACCGTGGGATCCGACCTCGAGGCGATGACCCGCCGCCGGCTCATGACCGGACTGCATGCCGGCTTCAGTGCCGGTGCGTGTCTCGGCGCGGTGACCGCCGCGGTGTTGCTGGACCTGGACGTCGACTTCCGCGGCGTCTACCGGGGATTGGCCGGATTCCTGCTCGCGGTGGGCCTTCTCTGCGCGGTCGTCCGGCTCCCGGTCCGGCCGGCGGCCCATGCCGAGAGCCCGAGGGGTTCGCGGGCGGTCTGGCGGATTCCGGGTGTCACGCTCGCGATCGCGCTGATCGCGGTGTCCTTCTTCGGGGACGCCGCTCTGGAGAGCTTCCTGGCGGTGTTCCTGGACCGGACCTTCGACGCCACGATCCTCCTCGCCGGGCTCGGCGTGGCCGTCTACCACTGTGCCTCGCTGATCGGCCGGTTGCTCGCCTCCCGACTGCTCGGCCGGCTGGGTGAGCGGAGGCTGGTAGCCGCGGCGGGGCTCCTCGCCAGTGCGGGCATCGCCGTCGCGGTCGCGGGTCGATCGCCGAACCTGGCCGTGGCCGGGCTGCTCGTGGTCGGCTTCGCGGTCGCTCCCATCGCACCGATCGCGTTGTCGCTGGCCGGCCGTTCGTCACCGGAGCGCGCCGGCCAGGCGGTCGCGACGACCACCGCCGTCGGCTACTCGATGTTCGTGATCAGCCCGAGCGTCGTCGGCGGCCTCGCCTGGTTGACGAGCCTGCGCCTCGCACTGGCCCTGCTGATCCTGACCGGTCTGGGCGTCGCGCTTCTCGGGACGGCCCTGCCCGGGCGTCGCGCCTCCTGACCGTCCGGCAATCGGAGTTGTGCACTGCCAGGAGGGACGCAGACGTCCCTTCTGGCAGTGACGAGGGCGCACCCGCGAGGTCAGCCGAGGACGAAGGGGAGCCGTCCGGCCAGCTCGCCCAGAGTCGTGGTCTCGGCGGCCGTCGGGACGCGGCGACCGGTACCGATCAGCAGGACGTCCCGGTCCGGCAGCGATGCCGGGAACCTCACCCCGGCGATCCGCTCCAGTGACGCCCGGGCGGCGGCGAGCGTCTCGTCCGGTGGCCCGGCAGCCGAGGGCAGGTGGGCGACGAGGTCGAGGTGATGCAGCGTCCACTCCATCACGTAGGCGGTGAGGTAGTCGCGGACGGTCAGCACCTCGTCCTGGGTGCTGACCAGCGCCGCCGGGTCGGCCAGGAGTGCGGCTCGTCCGGTGGCGGCACCGACGTCGTCGAAGTGGAACGTGAGCCACCGCGGCTCCCCGTAGGCGGCGGCCAGCCGAGGGATGAGCGCATCGAGAGGATCGTCGCCGGTGGGAGGTTCGACGAGCTTCCAGTACGTGTCCGCGTCGACCGTCGGCTCGCCGGTCGCCGGCGTCACCAGCGTGATCAGGACGTCCTGCGCGTCGATGACGAAGTGACACACCAGGTCTCGCACGAGCCAGCCCGCGCATCCGGAGGGCCGCTCGTAGTCTTCATCGTGGAGTTCGTCGACCGCCGTGCGCAGGGCGGTCCATGCCGTTGAGAACAGGTCCACGCTGGGCACGGTAGTCGGTGGCGTGGGTTTCGGCCGTTCGGACGGTCGACGGTGGGTCTCCAGCAACCCCGATGTTCCACTCGCAGACCTCCAGGTCGCCGGCAGGCCGGAACCGGGAATGGATCACCCCATCTCAGACTTGAGTGAAGTAGACTCAACTTTATCTACAGGAGGCTGCTTATATGGAACTCAAACTCACGACCAAGAGCCAGGAAGCTCTTGCGTCCGCGGTGCAAGCCGCAACCACGAACGGCAATCCGAACGTGGAGCCCGTCCACCTGCTCGCCGCTCTGGTGGCCCAGCCGGGTGGCGTCCCGTCCGGGCTGCTGGAGGCGGTCGGCGCTCAGCCGGCCGCGGTGCTGCAGCGGGCCAAGGCGGCCATCGCCGCCATCCCCAGTGTCAAGGGCAGCACGGTTGCCGCTCCGCAACTCTCACGTAACGCCCAGGGGATCCTCATCAACGGGCAGGAGGAGATGACCGCCCTGGGCGACTCCTTCGTCTCCACCGAGCATCTGCTGCTGGCCCTGGCCGCCGACCGCGGTCCGGCCGGCGACATCCTGCGCGCGGTCGGGGCCAGCCCGGATGCGCTGAAGGCGGCGCTGCCGCAGATCCGCGGCACCGCCAAGGTCGACTCCGCCGATCCGGAGGGCAGCTACCAGGCGCTGGAGAAGTACTCCGTCGATCTCACCGAGCAGGCCCGCTCGGGCAAGCTCGACCCGGTGATCGGGCGTGACGCCGAGATCCGCCGGGTGATCCAGGTGCTCTCCCGGCGAACCAAGAACAACCCGGTGCTGATCGGCGAGCCCGGCGTCGGCAAGACCGCCGTGGTCGAGGGGCTGGCCCAGCGGATCGTCGCCGGCGACGTCCCGGAATCGTTGCGGGACAAGACCCTGGTCGCGCTCGACCTCTCCGCCATGGTGGCCGGCGCCAAATACCGCGGCGAGTTCGAGGAGCGGCTGAAGGCCGTCCTCGCCGAGATCCAGGCCAGTGACGGCCAGATCATCACCTTCATCGACGAGCTGCACACGGTGGTCGGCGCGGGTGCCGGCGGCGACTCCTCGATGGACGCCGGCAACATGCTCAAACCGATGCTCGCGCGCGGTCAGCTGCGGATGGTGGGCGCCACCACCCTGGACGAGTACCGCGAACGGATCGAGAAGGATCCCGCCCTCGAGCGGCGTTTCCAGCAGGTCTTCGTGGGCGAGCCGTCCGTGGCGGACACGATCGCGATCCTGCGCGGTCTCAAGGAACGCTACGAGGCGCATCACAAGGTGACCATCACCGACGCCGCGCTCGTCGCCGCCGCCAGTCTCTCCGACCGGTACATCACCGGCCGTCAGCTGCCGGACAAGGCGATCGACCTGGTGGACGAGGCCGCGTCCCGGCTGCGGATGGAGTTGGACTCCTCCCCGGTGGAGCTCGATCAGCTGCAGCGCACCGTCGACCGGATGACGATGGAGGAGCTCGCGCTGGAGAAATCCGACGACGAGGCGTCCATCGAGCGGCTGGCCGACCTGCGGGCACAGCTCGCCGACAAGCGCGAGGAACTGGCCGGCCTCAAGGCTCGGTGGGAGCAGGAGAAGTCCGGCCTGAACGCGGTCGGCGACCTCCGCCAGGCTCTCGACGAGGCCCGGATCCAGGCCGAGCGGCTGCAGCGCGAGGGCGATCTGGCCGGTGCCGCGGCGTTGCTCTACGGCCGGATCCCCGAGATCCAGAGTCAGATCGACACTGCCGCGAAGGCGGAGGAGGACGCCGCCGGTCTCGCCCCGCTGGTGGCCGACCGGGTCACGCCGGACGAGGTGGCCGACGTGGTCGCCGCCTGGACCGGGATCCCCGCCGGCCGGCTGCTCGAAGGGGAGTCGCAGAAGCTCCTGCACATGGAGGAGCGGCTCGGCGAGCGGCTGATCGGTCAGCGCGAGGCGGTCGGAGCGGTCAGCGACGCGGTGCGCCGGGCCCGGGCCGGGATCTCCGACCCGGACCGTCCGGTCGGATCCTTCCTCTTCCTCGGCCCGACCGGCGTCGGCAAGACCGAACTGGCCAAGAGTCTGGCCGACTTCCTCTTCGACGACGAGCGGGCGATCGTCCGCATCGACATGAGCGAGTACGGCGAGAAGCACTCCGTCTCCCGGCTGGTGGGCGCTCCGCCCGGCTACGTCGGCTACGACGAGGGCGGTCAGCTCACCGAGGCCGTCCGCCGCCGGCCCTACTCGGTCGTGCTGCTGGACGAGGTCGAGAAGGCCCACCCGGACGTCTTCGACATCCTCCTGCAGGTGCTCGACGACGGCCGGCTGACCGACGGGCAGGGTCGGACGGTCGACTTCCGCAACGTCATCCTGATCCTCACGTCCAACCTGGGCTCGCACGCGCTGGTGGATCCGACGTTGAGTCCGGTCGAACAGCGCGAGGCCGTCATGGCCGCGGTGCGGGTGGCGTTCAAGCCCGAGTTCCTCAACCGGCTGGACGACATCGTCGTCTTCGACGCGCTCACCAAGGAGCAGCTCGCCGAGATCGTCGGGATCGCGGTGCGGCGGCTGGCCGACCGCCTGGCCGAACGGCGGCTCACCCTGGAGGTCACCGAGGCCGCCCGCGAGTGGCTGGCCGACGAGGGCTACGACCCGGCCTACGGCGCCCGTCCGCTCCGCCGGCTGGTGCAGACGCAGATCGGCGACCAGCTCGCCAAGGCCCTTTTGAGCGGATCGATCCGGGACGGGGACACCGTCCGGGTGGATCTCGGCGAGGGTGGTCTGGCCGTCTCGGCGGTCTGAGATCCGTACCGGGCACGGGGATTAAGGTCGGTCCGCAACCTGACGATCCAGTGTTGTGCCTCAACCGAACCTGGCGTCCCCTGGACGAGCGTTGGCTCGGTTCGGACGCGCCCAGTTGGCGTTGCTGCACGCTCGTGAGGGCGAAGTGCTCCCCACGCTGGCGCGCGAAGCCGCCGGCCTGGTCGGAGCCGAATGGGCGGAGGTCCGGTCCCCGGTGGACGGGCTTCCGCCCCTGGCCGGCTATCGCGATCCGTCGGCCTCCCTGCGCACGGCGTCGAGAACCTCGTCCGCGACCGAGTTGCGCGTCAACGGCGAGCTGATCGGCGTCCTGGTCATCGGCGATCGTCACGCCGATTCCGAGGAGGACTCGTCCCGGGTTCGAACCGGGGACCTTCTGGAGGCCCTCTGCGCCACCGTCGCCACCCGGCTGGGCGAGGTGCGGCCGTCCCGGCTGGACCCGCGCCGGCCGGACGGGCAGCCGGTGGTTCCGTCCGCGTCCAGCGCGCCGGTGGGGGTCGTCTTCACGGTGCGCGACGATGCGGGGTGGGTCGTGCGGTCGGCCAACTCCGGGTTGTCGCGACTGCTCGGCCATGCGCCCGAGGCGGTGGAGGGCTGTCGGCTGGCGCAGATCGTGGGCTTCGAGCTGGATCCGGCCGCGCTCGCCGAGGAGACCGCCGACGGCCCGGCCGCGCATCAGCTGCCGCGGGCCGACGGTACCCGCTTCGAGGCCTGGCTCTTCGCGGTTCCGATCGAGCTGACCGAGCTCAGCGGCTACACGGTGCTGATCCTGGACGTGCAGCGCCAGACCCGGCGACAGCACGAACTGGAGCGGATCGCGATGACCGACCAGGTGACCGGGCTGGCGAACCGGATCCACGTTACGAACCTGCTGGAGCACTGCCTGGTCAACGACCGGCCGAGGAGCGTCGCGGTGATGCTGCTCGACCTCGACCGGTTCAAGAACGTCAACGACTCTCTCGGCCACCACACCGGCGACCAGGTGCAGATCGAGGTCGCCCGCCG
>JBDIAG010000082.1:0-10770 GCA_039812305.1 Actinomycetales bacterium
GGGTGGATAGATGGCGTCCGCACCGGCCTCGCGCAGCGCGGCGAAGTCCTGCTCCGGGATGACGCCGCCGACCACGATCATGAGGTCCTGCCGGTCGAGCTTGTCCAGCTCGGCCCGCAGCGCCGGCACCAGGGTCAAATGCCCGGCCGCCAGCGACGAGACGCCGACGACGTGGACGTCCGCCTCGACCGCCTGGGCGGCCACCTCGGCCGGCGTTTGGAACAGGGGGCCGACGTCCACGTCGAAGCCCAGGTCGGCGAAGGCCGTGGCGATCACCTTCTGGCCGCGGTCGTGGCCGTCCTGGCCCATCTTGGCGACCAGGATGCGGGGCCGCCGGCCCTCCGCCTCCTCGAAGGCCTCGACGAGCTCGTGTGCCTTGGCCACCGATGTCGTCCGGCCAGCTTCGCGCAAGTACACCCCCGTGATGGTACGGATCTGTGCGGTGAAGCGTCCGAAGACCTGCTCCATGGCCGAAGATATCTCTCCGACAGTCGCTTTCGCGCGAGCCGCGTTGATGGTGAGGTCGAGCAGGTTGACGTCGGGGCCGGGGTTGGCGGCACCGTGGGAGAGGTCGCGCAGCCGTGCCTGGCAGGCGTCCTCGTCGCGCTCCTCGCGCAACCGGCGCAGCTTCTCCAGCTGGCTGCGACGCACCGCGACATTGTCGACCTTGAGCACCTCGATCGGCACGTCCTCGGCCACCTGGTACTTGTTGACCCCGATCACGGCCTGCTGACCGGAGTCGATGCGGGCCTGGGTCCGCGCCGCCGCCTCCTCGATCCGCATCTTCGGGATTCCCGCCTCGATCGCCTTGGCCATCCCGCCGGCGGCCCGCACCTCCTCGATGTGACCCCAGGCGCGTCGGGCCAGGTCGTGGGTCAGCCGCTCGACGTAGGCGGAACCGGCCCACGGGTCGACCACCCGGCAGGTGCCCGACTCCTGCTGCAGCAGCAGCTGGGTGTTCCGGGCGATGCGGGCGCTGAAGTCGGTGGGCAGGGCGATCGCCTCGTCCAGGGCGTTGGTGTGCAGGGACTGGGTGTGTCCCTGGGTCGCGGCCATCGCCTCGATGCAGGTGCGGACCACGTTGTTGAAGACGTCCTGCGCGGTCAGCGACCATCCGGAGGTCTGGCTGTGCGTGCGCAGCGACAGCGACCGGGCGTCCTTCGGCTCGAACTCGCGCACCAGTCGCGCCCACAGCAGCCGGGCCGCCCGCATCTTGGCGACCTCCATGAAAAAGTTCATCCCGATCGCCCAGAAGAACGACAGCCGGGGCGCGAACCGATCGACGTCCAGCCCGGCATCGCGTCCGGTCCGGATGTACTCGACCCCGTCGGCGAGTGTGTAGGCGAGCTCGAGATCCTGCGTGGCCCCGGCCTCCTGCATGTGGTAGCCGGAGATCGAGATGGAGTTGAACCGGGGCATGTGCTGCGAGGTGTAGCCGAAGATGTCGGAGATGATCCGCATCGACGGGGCCGGGGGATAGATGTAGGTGTTGCGAACCATGAACTCTTTGAGGATGTCGTTCTGGATGGTCCCGGAGAGCTGGGACTGCTCGACACCCTGCTCCTCGGCCGCGACGATGTAGAGGGCCAGCACCGGTAGCACGGCGCCGTTCATGGTCATCGACACGCTCATCCGGTCCAGCGGGATGCCGTCGAAGAGCGTCCGCATGTCGTAGATCGAGTCGATCGCCACGCCGGCCATCCCGACGTCGCCCTCCACCCGCGGATGGTCGGAGTCGTAGCCACGGTGTGTCGCCAGGTCGAAGGCGACCGAGAGCCCCTTCTGCCCGGCCGCCAGGTTGCGCCGGTAGAAGGCGTTGGATTCCTCGGCGGTGGAGAAGCCCGCGTACTGGCGGATCGTCCAGGGCTGGTTGACGTACATCGTCGGGTAGGGCCCGCGCAGGTAGGGCGCCTTGCCGGGCACCGTCCGCAGGAAGTCGAGGCCGGCCAGGTCGGCCTCGGCGTAGAGGGGGCGGACCGGGATCTGCTCCGGAGTCAGCCATGGTTGCGCCGCCTGCGGGTCCTGGGCGAGCAACTGCTCCCAGCGTTCCCGGCCGGCCGGGTCGGGGGAGCCGGAGCCGAGCGGAATGTCGGCGAAAGACGGAATGCTCACTGGTTGCTCTCCCTCGCTGGAGCGGCATCGAGGATGTCGAGGAAGCTGCCGAGCAGCTCGAGGACGTTCACGCCGTCGTAGAGTTCGCCGTCCACCTGCACCTCGGGACCGAGCTCGGCGGCGCGTCCGGCCACCCAGATCCGGCCGGCTCCGGCCTCTCGCAGGGCCGCGACCGCCGCGCCCGCATGCTCGGCATAGCCCTTGGCCGACGAGCACAGCACGACCATCGGTCGCCGCGCGGCCTCGCTGGCGAGCTCGCCGCCCTCCACCGCGGCGATGCCGGCCACGGCCAGCAGGCTGGTGGTGAAGGTCTGCCGCGGGCCGTAGTCGCGATGCGAGCCGAGGGTCGCCAGGAACACTTCCGGCGGCCGCCCGGCGGCCGCCATCGCGGCACTGCGATCGCGCAGCGCCTCGAACGGTTCGGCGTCGCGACGGCGGGGGAGACCGCCGGTCTTCCGGACGGGATGTGGCTTCCGGCGCAGCGGCTCCTCCCGCAGCTGCGGGTACATGCTCACTCCGGTGAGCGGCTGCCCGCGGCGAGCCAGGGCCTGGTCGGCCTCGGCCCGGGAGGCCTCCAGCCGCTCGGCGATCATCCCGCTGGTGAGCGCGGACGTCATCCCGCCCGCGCGTTCCAGCTCCTGCACCCAGGCCCAGGCTCGCCGGGCCACCTGATCGGTGAGGTCCTCGAGGTAGGCCGAGCCGCCGCCCGGATCCGCCACGGCGCTGATGTGCGACTCCTCGGCCAGCACGACCTGGGTGTTGCGCGCGATCCGGCGGGAGAGGATGTCGGGCAAGCCGGCGGCGGCGTCGAAGGGCAGCGTCGTGATCGCCTGGGCGCCCCCGACCGCCGCACCGAAGCAGGCCAACGTGCCACGCAGGATGTTCACGTACGGATCGTCCCGAGTGACCATTCGCCAGGACGTCACGGCGTGGATGTGCGCGCCCCGATCGTCGGCCGGGACACCGCTGTGCTCACCCACCGTGGCCCAGAGCCGGCGCAGCGCACGCAAGGTCGCCGTGGTGAGGAACTGGTCGTCCGTCACCGGCACCCGGAACTCGATCGAGCGGGCCGACAGCTCGGCACCGACGCCCTGGCCTTCGAGCTCGCGCAGGTAGGCGATCCCCGTCGCGACCGCGCAGCCGAGGACGTCCACCGCGGTGCCGCCCGCGTCGGCGTAGCGCGCGGCGTCCACGACGATCGGGTGTGCGGACGGGAACCGTGCCGCCAAGTCGGCGGCGACCTGCAACGTGGTCAGATCGGGTGTCTCGCCGGAGCCGACCGCCAGTCCCAATGGATCGAGGCCGAGATTGCCCCGGGGGTTGTCGACCTCCCGCGAGCGCCACAGGTCGGCCAGGGCCTGGGCGGCTGCCACCTGGTCGTCAGTGCCGGTGACGGCGACCGGGGCGAGATCGAGCAGCACGTCGTCGAGAACCTGGGGCAGGTCGTCCACGGCGACGCCGGCATCGCCGACAGTGAGCCAGAGCGAGCTGACACCGTGTTCGAGGTCGACCATCACGGCATCGTGCGTGGCCACCGGGTCCGGATCCTCGTGCAGCTGCCGGACGTCCCAGGGCAGATCGCGGGGAACGGGTCCGATTCCGCGGGTGAACGGCATGGATCCGGGGTACCCGAGGAGGCCCGGCGCCGAGTCGGGCAGGTAGAGGGCCTCCGTGCTCAGACCGCCGGGAAGGCCGGTGCGCAACCGCCGCCGGACCTCGTCGCCGTCGAGTTCGTCCCCCGGGGAGCGGGACTTGTTCAGGACCTTCGCGGCCAGTGTGACCCACTCGGTCTCATCGGCAGCCGGGAAGTCGCTGGCGAGCTTCATCGGCTCGTCGGAGGCGGGCATCTCGAGGCCGGGCGACGCGCTCATGCCAGTCCTTCCTCCCTTGCAAGGTGACGAAACATGAAACACCCTAGCCCGGGCCCGGAGGAGAAAAGGTATGACCCACACCACCTTCGACCCCGCCACGACGCCCGTTGCAGGCAGGTTCGAGCGAGACTGGACGGAGCGTGGAGGCGCCCGGCTGCGGTCTTCTGGATGGGCCTGACGAGGGCTACCCGTCGGTCAGGACGTCCTTGGCCGCGTCTCCCAGCATGAGCCGAAGAGCATCGGCCGCACCCTCGAGTGTGGCGGTGAACCGGGCCGCGTCGTCAGGGTCGAGCGCCCCCACGGTCGCCTGCGCCAGGTCGGCCCAGACGCGTTCGATCCGTGGAAGCATCTGGGATCCGGCCTCGGTCAGCACGATCCGGACCTGGCGCCGGTCGCCGGGGACGGATTCGCGGCGGAACAACCTGGCCTGCTCCATCCGGGCCAGGCTCCTGGTCGCGGTGGGCTGCTCGACACCCAGGCGGCCGGCGAGCTCCGAGATCGACATCCCGTCCGGTTCCTGCGCCAGCACCCACAGCAGCACGTCCTGACCCGGATGCAGCCCCAGTTCGGCCAGTCCGTGCGCCTTGGCGGCGCGGTAGAGCTTGGACACCTTGTTCAGCGCCCGGTTGACGCGGGTGACGTCGCTTTCGCCCATGGACGACACTCTAGCCGAGTCGTATAGTCGGCTATGTATAGCCGGACATGGATTGAGGAGTTCCGATGGATCTAGGGATACAGGGCAAGACCGCGGTGGTCACCGGAGGCTCCGGCGACATCGGAGCGGCGATCGCCCTCGCGTTCGCCCGCGAGGGGGCCACCGTCGCGGTGGGATACCGACGCCGGGCCGCGCGGGCGGAGCGGGTCGTCGAGACCATCCGCGCGAGCGGCGGCACGGCCTTCACCGTCCGTGTCGACCAGTCCGGCCCGGAGGAGATCGCTCGGGCTCTGGGGGAGGTGCACGCCGAGGCCGGGCGCGCAGAGATCCTGATCGCCAACGCCGTCTCGTGGCCCACCGGCGAGCAGGACTGGTCCCATCTCGTGCGCGACCTCTCCGCGAACGTCGCAGGCACGATCACTCTCACCGAGAGCGCGCTGCCCGATATGCGGGCAGCCGGCTGGGGGCGGATCGTCTACATCTCCTCCGACGTCGTGGACCAGCCCACCCCCTCCGCGCCGGGATACCCCGCGGCCAAGGCGGCCGTCGAGACCGCCGCGCGCGTCTACGCGCTCCGCGAGGCCGAGCACGGCATTCTCACCAACGTCGTGCGCCCCGGCTTCACGCTGACCGATCGTGCGCGGACGTTCCCCGGCTTCGGCCAGGACGTGATCGACGCCGAGTCGGCCAAGACGCCGACCAGGCGCATCTGCACACCCGAGGACGTCGCCAGCGCGACCCTCTACCTCGCCTCGGCCGCAAACGCACACATCAACGGCGAGATCGTCTCGGTCGCCGGCGGACGACACCTCACCCGCTGACCCCGCGAGCCCATCGGCCGCTCGCCGCATCGAGGAGGCTTGACATGACAGCACGAATCACCGATCCACGCAGCAACGGCCCGGTCCCGCGGCCCATCCTCGTCGGCCTGGGCGCCCAACTCGTCGGGGTAGCCGCGCAAGCCGCCTTCCATCTGTCCGATGGAAGCCTGCCGGTGTTGACGGAGACGCGTACCTCCGTCCTGGACCACGTCGTCTCGAACCTGGGTGTCATCTGCCTGGCATCGCAGGCCGGGCGCTGGTTCCACCGACGCTCCGCGTGGTCCACCCCGGGCCGGCGACTCATGGTGATCGGCACCGGCATCGAGGTCGTCGGAGCCGTGGCCGACGGGATCGGCCACCTCGCCGGAGGCGAGTCTCGAGCCGCGTTCGCCGCCATCGGCGTCGGCTTCCTCCTGGTCGCCGGAGGCGCCGCGATCAGCACCCGGTCCGCTCGCTAGATCAGGACGCGCCATGGAGGGTCACCCCTCCGGCGGTAGTCGCCATCCCGGGCTGCGGGCTCGCTCGTCGTCGCGGTGGCTAGACACGTAGTTGGATAGATTGCTAGCATCCTAAGTATGCCTGGCGAGGAAGTGAAGCAGTTCAACGTCTACCTCCCAGTGGAGTTGATCAAGCGAGTCAAACACCACGCGATCGACACGGAGACGTCCCTGTCGGCATTGGTGGGCGAAGCGTTGCGCGCCTACCTCGACAGGCCGGAGGCGCAGGACAAGGCACGAGAGGAGAAGTGACATGGCAACGGAAGGCATTGAGGCGGTCTTCATGGAGACCCACAACTGGGGGAAGGCGGCGCGATTCTTCCAATCACTGGGATACGAGTTGGAATTCGACACCGGTCACAACTCTGGCCAGCTCCGCAAGGGTGACAGTCCGACGTTGTTCATCGCGGAGATTCCAGCCGACCGTGCTCCCGGGCTTCAACTGGTTCTGAAGGTGACCGATGCCGAGCGGTTCGTCGCCGAGTCAGACATTGCGCTGGAGACCCCGTTCGAGGAAACGCATTTCGGTACCCGCATGGCCGCTGTCCGCGATCCTGACGGTCGAACGTGGGGACTGCAGGCACCAGTGCCAAGCGGCGACACGAACTAGGCGACTCCTGATGGCTCAGGAGGAATCGTCACCAGCCTCGACGACTTCTTCGACAGGCGATACAGAACAGGTGCGACGCCGACTTGGCATGGCCGTCGTGATGATCGGCGTGCTGATCGCGGCTGTGGACAGCACGATAGTGGTACTGGCTCTACCGGCCATTGAGCAGGATCTGACGATCTCGCTGTCTGCGGTCACCTGGGTTGTGGTCGGCTATCTGCTGGTCATGACCGTGTTGGTCACGCAAGTCGGACGTATGGGCGACATGTACGGCCGGGTTCGTATGTACAAGGCAGGTTTCGCGGCCTTCGTCGTGACCTCCGTATTGTGCGCGCTCGCCTGGGACGCTCCATCCATCATCGGGTTTCGCCTGCTCCAGGGAATCGGCGCCGCGCTGATCGCCGCCAACAGCAGTGCAGTCATCTCCGAGCTGTATCCCCGCGAGGAACGTGGCCGTGCCTACGGATACAACGCACTCGGCTTCGCACTCGGCTCAGTGCTCGGTGTGCTGCTCGGGGGTGTCATCGTCACCTACCTGTCCTGGCGCTGGGTCTTCTGGATCAACCTGCCGATCGGCCTCGTCGCTCTGATTCTGGCCGCGCGGGTGCTGCGCGATCGTAACGAAAGGGTCCGGAGGCGCCTCGATGCGCTTGGCATGGTCACGCTCGGGCTCGGCTTGGTCGCAATCCTCTGGACGATGACCGAACTCGCCGCAGAACCGTTCAACGGCAGACATCTCGTCTATCTCATCGGTGGGCTGGCGTTGCTTGGGGCGTTCGTGCTCATCGAGCGGCGACACCCCGAGCCGAGCGTCGACCTGTCTCTTTTTCACATCCCGAGCATGACCCCCTCGCTGCTCGCCACGCTTTTGCAGAATCTCGGCAGTTTCGCCGTGCTGTTCCTGTTGATCATGTACCTGCAAGGCCCTCGTGGCCTCGATCCGATCCAGGCATCCCTGCTGATGGTGCCCGGCTACGTGATCGGCGCCATCGTCGGACCCTACGCGGGGCGATTGGCCGATCGCTGGGGCGTGGTGATTCCGGCGACCGCGGGTCTCGGCATCTCGATCGTCGCCTTGGCGATCTTCGCGCAGATGACCACCACCAGCACATTGTGGCTACCTGCGATCGGAAACGTGGTGATCATGGTCGGCGGTGGCTTCTTCTACTCGGCCAACAGCGCGGCAGTCATGAAGGCCTCACCCGCGAGTCAGTACGGGCTTGCCTCCGGTCTACTGCGCACCGCTGCCAGCATCGGAATGGTCTTCTCGTTCACCACTGCCATCCTCGTTGCTGCCAACGCGATCCCGCGGAGCACTGCGTTCGCAGTGTTCGTTGGTACGGCGACCTTGGAAGGCCAGAACGCGGTCGCCTTCACGAGCGGCCTCAGCGCCACCTTCTACGCCTTGATGGTCGTCATGGCTCTGGCCGCTGTGCTTTCCGCCGTCCGCAGGCTGAAGGCAGCCTGAGTTCGATGAATTCCGCGTGACCCCGCGGTATTTCATCCTTTGGCGGTCGACACGTCACTCGGGTCGGAGGCCGTCTGCCATTGTGTTCAGCGCTGTGGTGACCGCGTCGATGTCCGCCGCCGAGAGTTCCGTCGTGGACTCCTCGGCCAAGGTCTGCCACACCTGTTTGAGCCTGCCGGTGAGCTCTCGGCCGGCGTCGGTCAGATCGATGATGCTGGCCCTGCGATCGGCGAGGGAGGGCGTGCGGCGGAGATAGCCGCCGGCCAGCAGCTTGCGCGCCATCAATGTGACGCTGGGCGGCTCGCAGCCGATCGCGTCCGCGACCTGGGCTTGGATCATCGGCCCGTTGCGATCGAGTTCGAGCAGGAGCGCATCCTGCCCCGGGTAGAGCCCGATGGTCGCCAACAAGGCGGTTGCTCGGGCCCGGTGCCGCAGCGTGACCAATCGGATCGCCTGGTTCAGCGCGTCGGCCTTCTCGTACTCCATGGCACCCCCTTGACCTGAGATAGTTATCCGCATAACGTTATCTGCATAACTGTTATTACAACGGTACAGGACATCGAGGGAGACGTGAGGCATGCCCACGAGGATCGCGGTGATCTACAGCTCGACGGGCATGGTGCGCCCCATCGCAGAGGCGATGGCCGCGGGGGCTCGCATCGCGGGTCTACTGCCGTGCGCGAAGGGCGCCGTGGCGGCAGCAGCGGATCGAGCCGAGCCGGAGAGGATCCGATGACGCGGCCCGACGACGTCGGCTCTGCCGCCGCCGGCTCTGGCCCGGCCGGTGGTGTGCAGCGACGCGTCCTATGGCTGGTCTGCCTGTGTCAGTTCATGGTCATTCTCGACGCGTCGATCATCAACGTCGCTCTGCCCTCGATGGCGCACGATCTGGGGTTCACCGCCGCCGACCTCGGCTGGGTCGTCAACGGCTACCTGCTGCCGCTCGCCGGGCTCATGCTCGTCGCCGGTCGTGCCGCAGACATCACCGGACCTCGCCGGCTTCTCCTCGCTGGTGTCGCCTTCTTCACCATCGCGAGTCTTGCCGGTGGTCTCGCGACTGGCCCGACGCCTCTCATCGCCGCGCGGGTCGCGCAGGGTGTGGGTGCCGCGATGATGGCCCCCGCGACGATCGCGGTCATCAATACCGCGTTCATCGACGCCGCAGCCCGAGTACGCGCGCTCGCGGCGTGGGCATCCGCCGGAGGTCTCGGCGGAACTCTCGGCGCGGTTGCCGGCGGACTGATCACTACGGGGTTGTCCTGGCGTTGGGTGTTGCTGATCAACGTGCCGATGGGTTGCGTCCTGGCATGGCTGACCCTGAACGCAGTGGACCGGCGCCCCTGGACCCGGGGGACCGTAGACATTCTGGGTGCAGCGACGGCCACGACGGGTCTCGCAGCGTCGATCCTCGGCATCATGAGCCTGCCCGACCACGGATGGAGGTACCCGACCGTCCTCGTTCCGCTCGTCGCCGGGCTCCTGCTCCTCGCGGCCTTCATCGTCGTGGAGACCCGAACGGCGGAGCAGCCCATGCTGCCACCGCAACTGTTCCGAACCCCGTCCGTGCGAGCCGGGAACCTGGCGATGATCCTGCTCGGGAGCATTTCGATCGCCATGTGGTATTTCACCTCATTGATGTTCCAGGACTCCCTGGGCTATACCGCAGTCACGTCCGGTCTTGCGCAGACTCCCGCTGCTGTCGCATTCATGCTCACCGCCCGATGGGCCGGATCACGCCTGGCCCGGCATCACCCCCGCCGCCTGCTTCTGCCCGGCAGCGCCCTCCTGATGGCGGGATTCGGCTGGCTCGCAGGCAGTGGCTCACACAGCTCGTACTTCGGTGCGCTACTCGGCCCGACACTGCTCGTCGGCGTCGGCGTCGGACTTGCCTTTCCCGCGATCGTGACAATCGCTACCACCGGCATTCCGCACGGATTCGAAGGCATCGCCGGCGGCGTTGCCACCACCGCACAACAAGTCGGAGCCGCGAGCGGCCTCGCCATCTTGACCGTCATCGCCAGTTCAGGCAACGACGTCATGAGGCAGGTGCCGGGCGGCAGCTACAGCCGTGTCTTTCTCGTGGCGATGGTCATCTCTGCCGTGATCGGGGCAGTCTCCGTGACGCTGCGGGACGCAGCGGGACGAGCAACCGGCGGGACGTGATCCGCCCCGAGTGCGAGGGTGGCAGTGACCACGGCGCGCCGTGGTCAACCCGTGTTTACCAGGGGCGTCTTCCCACCAGCACTGGAGGTGGCGGCCGGGCCCGCCTTCGTCATCATGTTCCTGGCGGGTGCTGTCGGCGGGGCGACGTTGCTTCGTCGCCGCAGCTATCGGTGGGCTGGTGTGTTGCTGCTTGCCGCCGTGCCCGTCCTCGTCATTGTCGGCGCAGCCGGAGGCCTCGGCTGGCACGGTGCACATCCCGCATACGCGGAGGTCTTCGCCTACTTCGGCGCTGCCCTCCTCGCCATCCCACCGGCTACCGTGCGGTCACCTTTCACACCAGACGCCGAAGGCCTAGCCGTGTAGCGAAACTGGGCGACAACACCGAGCGGGATCATCTCCAGCGGCAGCAGGAGTCCGTTTCGCGGTTGGCGGACGGCAGGGCGGGTGACGGTGACGCTGTGGTATCCGATGTGCGCACCGTGCTCGGCATTCAGTGAGCTGGACACACGACCTCCAGCGCCAGATCGCGGAATCTGGACGTCAAACCGGAGATGTCGTGGGTGTGAGCGACGA